>URMI01000047.1 GCA_900548845.1 uncultured Clostridia bacterium
GAGTTCAGACGTGTGCTCTTCCGATCTTACCCTTGATATATTATTACCCACTTGTGCTCTTAATTCAAAAATACCGTCTCCAAGTGGCTTTAAAAATGGCTCTCTTAAATCACCCCCAAACTCTTGAAGCAGCCCAATCGTTCGTAACATCTTTGCTCTCATTTTGTTATCTAAACTCTGCAGAAACTCCGCAGCGGGCTTTGTTCCATCTGACTTCTCATAAAAAGCAACCATAAATTGCATACGTCTATTCCCAGCCGTTATCTTATCTTCATTTATATTATATGTGATATATCCCATAATGTCAAGTAAAAATGCCATAAAATTTTCCAACGAAAATAGCTATTGAGAAAAATCAGCTTCTTCGATTAACCGCAACATCGCAGGATCTCATCCTTGGTATGGTAAAAAGCGCCGCGGACGCCGCAAAACGCGCTTAGGTATTGAAATTCTTCTTGTGGTGTCGTATCATCTTCATACAATCTTTTATGGAGGTGGACCATCATGCGGTACACAGAAGAAAAATATCAAGCCTTCCTCGAGGAACTCATACAGAGGATCTTCGCGGAATACACCAAGATCGGCGTCGCGACAGAACGGTGGAAAGCATCTTTTTCCGTACTTCGTCCTGATTTTGGGCAAAAAAAAGCGCCTCTGAGGGTTCAGAGGCAAAGGAGATGATCTCACAAGAAGAACTATGGAAACAAGTTGCCGCGTCTCAGACGCCCGATGAAGGCCATACATCGGGGTTGGAGAGCACGCTCTCACTTGATCAAAAAGTGAGCGGAACTGAAGCGAAACAGGAAGTGTTTTTGGGATTTACCAGTAAGGAGATTTCAAAAATGCCACAAAGATTCAGAAAACTATTTCGCGTTGATGGACTACCCGTCCATTGTCGCAAGCGTAAGCGCGGCGGCTCAGTCAATTTTGAGTTGCGCTATCGTGCGAATGGATTAAACATCTCTGCCAGCGGAACAACGATCGAACGCGCGAAAGAACGCTTCATAGCAGCGCTAAGGCGTATCGAGTCCGGAGATGGAGTTAAGCAGACTAAAATCCCTACCACTTATAAAGAGTTTTGCTTATATTATTTCGAGACTTTTCGCAAGAGAAAGGTTACCGAGCTTACCTATTATCACGATATGAGCCGATGCCGCAATCATATCTTCCCTGTCATTGGAGGAATGGCTTTGAAGGCGATCACACCTTCTGACTGTCAGTCGATGATTGACGATCTGCGTTCACGAGGATTAGGAAAGACGGCAGATGAAGTGTTTTCGCTCATGAATTACACTTTTAAGGGAGCCATAGCGCACGGCTTAATAACGAAGAACCCGTTAGCTGTTGTTTTTCATCAAAAGCACAAACACGAGCACGGAAAAGCGCTTACCAAGATTGAGGAAGTGAAGCTGATTTCTTCTTCGACGCCCTATCGAATTTTGTTGCTCATAGCGTTATATACCGGGTTGAGACCAAACGAATACGCAACACTTCGACGTGAGGGAAATATGCTCATTGCGAAAAACTCAAAGAGAAAGAACGGTCGTGAAGAGTATAAGCGCATTCCGATCAATCCTATGCTTGCTCCGTATATCGGCGATATGAAAGAATTCCATTGGTGCCACATGGAGACGTTGTATAAGCACCTTCGTAGGCTCATGCCTACTCATACCTTGTATGATTTACGGACGACCTTTTATACGAGGTGCCGAGAATGCGGTGTTTCTGATGCAGCGAGGGATGAAATGGTCGGTCATTCATCGGGCGTGCTGGCCGATGCTTACACGGATCTATCTGATGCTTACCTGATCCAAGAGGCGAACAAAATCAAATATGCCCTTCCGTTGGACCAATAACTTATATTTTTACGCAGAGACAAGGTAAAATTGTCCCCAATTTTGCCCCCAAAGTTCCCATTTTGTCCCTGTGAAACGTGCCGTGAAACGCAAAAAATGGGCTAAAATTAAGCGTTTAAGCCCAATTATAGCCCATTTTTGGTGCGGACGAAGGGACTTGAACCCCCATGGTCTCCCACAGGAACCTGAAACCTGCGCGTCTGCCAATTTCGCCACGTCCGCATATGAGGACAGTCAGAAGACTGTCTTTTTGAGTTCGCCCGAGGAAGCATCCAAGCGAAAGACCTTTCCGCCGGCGGATATGCTTTTCACGGGTTCCCCGTTGTGCATCTCGAGGGCGGCGTTGTTCTCCAACCCCCAAGCGCACCACCTATTATACAGCACGATATCGTCAAAGTCAAGCGTTCTTTCGTCGTAATGCGGAGAAATTTTGCCGTTTATCCAGCCAAGTCCGGGGAAAATGTGATACTCCCCTTCGACGACGGAATCGGAATACATCTCTTCGAACCAGCAGATGGCGCCAGCCGAAAGCCCTGCGATGAGCTTCCCCTCCTCGAATGCCGTTTGGATGAGCGGCAGAAGCCCGCTTTGTTTCCACTGCCTGAGCATATAGACGGTATCGCCCCCGCCGATGTAGAGAAAGTCTGCCTTTTCGAACTTTGCTTTCATCTTTTCGGGGTCGACTTCGCGGTTCACCGTCAGGGCGACGTCCGTCTTGATGCCGAACAGCCCCGTATAGACCTTGTGGAAGGTGTTGTAATAGGGCATGCAGTCGTGGCTGGCGGTCGGAAGAAAAAGCCCCGAAGCGCGCCGTTCGCCCGCGATCTTTTTCGCTTCGGAGGCGATATACTCGTCGATTATAAGCGTCTGCCGCTCTTTGAGCTCCCCGCCGCCGATGAGGATGAGACGGCTCATGCCTGCCCCTCTTTGGCTTCCTGCGCTTCGGCTGCGACCGCGATGCCCGCCGTCTTATCGACGGGAACGGAGAAGATGACGCCGCCCGCTTCCGTCTTCAAGCCGACTTTTTCGGAAAGCGCCTGCATGATGGCGAGCTTCCTCTCGCGCGTCGTGAGGATAAAGAGAAGTTCCTGCTCGTGCATGAGGGAAATGCCGATGAACTGTTCCGCCTTCTCGTTGCTTGTGGATCGGCCGCGCACGATGGTGCCGCCCGCAGCTCCCGCAGAGCGCGCCGCTTCCATGGCGTCGTCGACATAGTTTGCGGCGACTGCCGCGATGATAAGGTCGTATTGCCGTTGTTCGTCCTTCATGATCTTGCTCCCGTCGATAGTCTTTTCCGCTGCCGCGCTTTCGAGACCGTTGGAGACGATCTGCGAAACGGCGCTCAAAGGTATGGTGAAAGAGATGCCGCGCCCCACGAGATAGAGCGACATGCGCGCCCTTAACTCCCGCATGATGTTCTCCTCATCGCTTTCGGGGATGAGGGAGAGGATGACCGACTTCTCCGTGCCGCCGATGCCGAGATAGTCGAGGACGGCGGAACGCGCCGTGCCCGTGCCCGCGAACATGAAGCTGAGAGCGACGGAGGTATCGTCCAAGATCTCTTTGAGGCGCTTTTCGTCGTCGTGATTGACGATGCTCACGAGCACCTTGGTGCGGTTGGGTAGTTTTTGTTTTTCCGCCGTCTTGGGCGTGACGCCGATGACGCTTCCGACGCCTTTGACGAGCTTTTCGACAGCGCCTGCCGCAGCCACTGCGGGATTTTTGCGTTCGTTTCGTTTTTCAGCCATCAGAACACCTCGTATTCGACGATCTTATCTTCCACAGAGAGGAAGTTGCGCTTTATTTTGTGCGTCTTGCTCTTATAGACGATGCCGAGGATCTGGATGGAGATGAGCGGCGCGAGCGCCACGAAGGAGACGCACCCGAAGGCGAGCGTCATGACAGAACCCGAGCCCCAGACCGTGCTGCACGCGCCGATCGCCATGGGAAGCACGAAGGAAGAGACCATCGCGCCGCTTGCGACGCCGCCCGAGTCGAAAGCGATACCAGTGAACATGGGAGGCGTGAAGAAGGTGAGCCCCAATGCGATGACATATCCCGGGATGAGGAAGTACATGATGTTGACATTCAGAAGGATGCGCAGCATGGCGAGCCCGATGGCGCAGCACACGCCGATGCACAGCCCCTTCTTCATCGCGGACGAGCTGATGGCGCCTGCGGAGACGCGTTCCACCTGCTTGTTGAGGACGTGGACGGCGGGCTCTGCCGCGACGACGAAGTAGCCGATGATCATGCCGACGGGGATGAGCAGCCAGCCCCCCCAAAGGGAGGCGAGCGTCTTACCGATCTCGCTGCCGACGGGCATGAAGCCGACGTTCGCGCCCGTCAAAAAGAGCACGAGCCCCACAAAGGTATAGAGAAAACCCATGAAGATACGGATGATCTGCTTCTTGTGGAAGGAGCGCGAGACGAGCTGGAACATGAGGAAAAAGGCAAGGATAGGCGAAAGCGCGATGAGCACTTCGAGGGCGTAGTCTGCGAACCCGTGGAGATACAGGAAAAGGACGTCGCGCGTGTTTTCGGCGACGGCGGGCGATGTGACTTCGTACTCGACGCCCGAGATATCGAAGACGACGCCGAGCACGAGCACGGCGACGATGGGCCCGACGCTTGAAAGCGCAACGAGACCGAAGGAGTCGTCCTGCCCGCTCTTGTCGCTTCTAATGGAGGCAACGCCGACGCCCAGCGACATGATGAAGGGCACGGTCATCGGCCCCGTCGTCACGCCGCCCGAATCAAAGGAGACCGCCCAGAAATCTTCCGCGACAAAGATGCTCAAAATGAATGCCGCAACGTAAAAGATGATGAGGAGCACGGAGAGCCTGATGCGGAGCACGATACGCAGCATTGCGATCGTGAGGAAGATGCCCACCCCCACCGCGACCGTGATGATGAGAAGATAGTTGCCGAGTTGAGGAACCTTCTCCGCGACGGCGGGGACTTGCTCTGCAAGGATCTGCAGATCGGGCTCTGCGATCGTCACGATGATGCCGATGACGAAAGAGAGGAGCGCGATGAGCCAGATCTTGCGCGAATGCGTCATCGATGAGCCGATCTTTTCGCCGATGACGAGCATGGACATATCCGCCCCCAGCGTGAAGCAGCCAAGTCCCAGGATGAGAAGCACCACTCCCACCATGAAGAGGACGAACGTCCCCGAGTTCAGGGGCGTGAACGTCATGGAAAGCACGATGATGATGAGTGCGATGGGCAGGATGGAAGTGAGTGATTCGATGATCTTATCTTTGAGTGCCTGCGTCATGTGCGGCCCTCCTTTTGTTGGAATGGGTGTTACTTGCTGTACTTTTGTTCGATCGCCGTGATCTTATCGATGCGGCGCTGATGCTTTGCCTCCCCCGAGAAGGGTGTTGTAAGGAAGGTCTCCACGATGTCGAGCCCGAGATTGACCCCTACCATGCCGCCGCCGAGCGCCAAAATGTTGGCGTCGTTGTGAAGGCGGGTCATCTTTGCGGAGAGCGGCTCCGAGCAAAGCGCGCAGCGGATGCCTGGCACTTTGTTGGCGGCGATGGAGATGCCGATGCCCGTCGTGCAGACAAAGACTCCCTTTTCGCATTCGCCCGAAGCGACGGCTTCCGCCGCTTTGAGCGCGAAATCGGGATAGTCGCACGAATCGAAGGTATCCGTTCCGAAATTGACGACTTCGTACCCCTTTTCGTTGAGGTACCTGACCACCGCCTGTTTGAGGGTAAGGCCGCCGTGGTCACAGCAAACTGCGATCTTCATAATTTTCCTCCTTAGCGCTCCCTTTGCGGGAACGTTGCTATTTGTTGTTATTTGTTTTTGCCGCCGCGGCGTTCGGTGCGGGGGGCGAAAGCTGTTCGATGACTTCGATGACGCGCGGGATGCACTCGCGGATGCGCCTGAGCGTGACGCGGTAGGCATCGATATCGAGCCCGTATGGGTCGGGAATCTCTCTGCCGCAGAGTTCAAAAAAGCTCGTCACGTTGGGATAGCGGGAAAGTTTCTCGCGGTGGCGCTCCGTCATGCAGACGACAAGCAGGGACTCCTTCACCATCTTTTCGGTGAGCTGGCGGGGGCGGAAGGACTTCAAGACGGAGATCTTCGCCTCTTTCAGTGCCTGCGCGCTGTTGGGGCTCAGTGTGCTCCCCTCTTCGGCATGCAGCCCCGCCGAGCGCACGGAAATGCCCGTGAGCTTTCTGCGTTTGAGTTCGCGGCGAAGCGCCGCTTCCGCCATGGGCGAGCGGCAGGTGTTGCCCGTACAGACAAAGAGTACCTTTTGCGTGGGCATACGTCCCCTCCTTGGTGTTGCTTTTGTCGAAAAACGCGGTCGTTAACCGCCGAAGGCGCGCGTGAGGCGGTTGAGCACCCCTTCAAAGACGCCTCCCCTCTCTTTGGGGCAGATGCCGATGAGAAGGGTCGCTTCCTCCTCTCCGCGGTGGAGAAGCTCGTAAAGGCGGTTTGCCATCTCTTCACCCGTGCTTCCCAAGTTCAGCACGCGGCAGCCGGGAAGAAGACGCGCGAGCGAGCCTTCGCAGAAGAAGCAGGGCGTGCCGCCCTTTTTCTCTTCTTCCGAATAGAGCGCTTTGGCTTTTTCGAGCTCTTCGGGAGAAAAGAACGCCGTGCGGCATTTGGGAGCATAGTGCTTATACGCCATACCGGGGCTTTTGGGCTGCTCCCCTTTTTTGGGCACATACACGCCGCAGCTGCCCGCAACGGAGGCGATCATCTCCTGCGTCACGAGCCCTGCGCGCAAAATTTGCGGCGTTTCGCCCGTGCAGTCGAGGACGGTGCTTTCGATGCCGCCTTCGCATCTGCCCCCGTCCAGGATGAGCGGGATGCGCCCTTCGAAATCTTCGAAGACGTGCCGCGCGGTGACGGGTGAGATGTGTTTGGAAACATTGGCGCTGGGGGCTGCGACGGGAACATCGACGCCGCGAAGGAACGCCTGCGCCGTGGGCGATGAGGGCACGCGGACGGCGAGCGTTCTGAGGCCGCAAGAAACGAGCGGGCTCACCTTGCCCGTCGAAGGATAGACCATCGTAAGCGGCCCCGGGAGAAAGGCTTTGGCAAGCTTTTTCGCATACGCGGGGATATCGTCGACAAGCGAAGAAATATCAAAGTCCCTGTGGACGTGCGCGATGAGCGGGTTGTTCTGCGGCCTGCCTTTGAGTTCGAAGATATGGCGGACGGCTTCATCGCTCCTTGCGTCTGCGCCGAGCCCGTACACCGTCTCGGTATGAAAGGCGACGACTTCCCCTTCCGAAATCAGTTGTTTTGCAAGGCGGAGCGACGCTTCGCTCACGCCTAATATTTGGGTGGTCATGGTTTAATCGAAGGGCAGCTCCCCTTCCTCGGGCGGGGCGGCGTCGGGGCCTGAGGGCGGTTCTTCGTCGGGGAAATCCTGCGGCGCGGGACGGGAGTACTGCGGCTCCTCATCGGGCGCGCCCTGTGCGTCCACGTCGACGAA
>URMI01000048.1 GCA_900548845.1 uncultured Clostridia bacterium
TGTGCTCTTCCGATCTCGCCCCTTGCAAGGGGCGGGCGCGGCGCTTCTTATAACAAAAGTTCCTTGTATTCCCCGCAGTCGGGAACGGTGAGTGCGGCAAAGCCCAGCGCTTTGAGCGCGGCGGCGGCTGTTTCCCGTCCTTCGGCGATGCGGCTTATATCGTGCGCGTCCGAACCGAAAGAAAGGCGCCTTCCGCCCAGCTCGAAGTAGCGGGCGAGCACGCCCGCGTCGGGCAAAAAGGGCGCGCCGATGCCCCGCGTCGAGGAATTGACTTCCAAAATTTTCCCCTTCTCGACGATGGTTTTCAGGATGTCGTCGAAGAGGGCGGGGAAGTCGTCGTAGCGCAGCATCCGATCGGGATAGGGCGCCTTTCTTCCCACATAGCCGATGTGCGCCACGATGTCGTAGGGGTAGGGAGCGTCGAGGCTCTCGCGGACGCGCTCCAGATAATCTCCGTAAGCTTGTTCGCGGCTCTTGCCTTCGAAGTATTCGGGGAAATAGCAGTCTGCGCCGTCCACCGTGTGCACGCTGTTGATGATAAAGTCGGGCTTTTGCCGCTCGGTGAGGGCAAGATAGCGCTCGCAGCAGCCTTTGTCGGGGCAGAAGCCGTACTCCCCGCCCACAAGAAGGCGCATCCCTTTTGCCGCATACTCTTGTTGCAGGGCGCGGGCGGCGGAAAAATAGCCCTCTTCGTCGGTGAGGGGCATGATCTCGCCGTGGATCAAAATGCCGCAGGCGGCATAGTCAAAGTCGAAGTGTTCGGAAACGCCGAAGTATTGAATGCCCTGTTCGTGCGCACGGGCTGCCATCTCTTCGAGGGGAGAGACGCCGTCGGGCGAAAAGGCGGAATGGGTGTGAAGATCGCTCATACCGCAATTATACTCCACTTTTCCCGAAAAGGCAAGCGCCCGCCGCACCTCTTCGAACGGGCGGGAAAAGTCATATATTTTTATGACAAATTTCCCCGTCCGATTGACTTTGTGCGCCGCATGGGATATAATGGAAGAAAACGCGGGCATTGCCCGCGCGTTGGGGAAGGGTATGAAGGCAAAACGCAGCAAGCTTGAACAGCGGGAGGGCATCCAGCGGACGCTCGAAGGCTACCGCCGCTTCGATTTCGATTATATCCCCTTTGGCAGCAATTGGGAAGACCCCGATGAGCACTTTGACTATACGGGCAAGGACCGCCGCATCGGCACCTTTTTGCTGCGCTTCGGGATGGCGGTGCTCGCGCCCCTCGTCCTCAAAGTCGCCTACGGCTGCAAGGTGGTGGGCAAAGAAAATCTGAAAGCCCTCGAAAAAAGCGGCGCGGTGTGCGTTTCCAACCACATCGCGTATCTTGATACCCTCTTCGTGCGGCAGGCGGTGGGGTATTTCCGCTCCTTCCACACGATGGGCGCGGAAAACAACAAGAAGGGGCTCGGGGGCGCGTTCATCCGCCGCGGCGGCATGCTGCCCTTGAGCTATAACCTTGCCGCCATGCGCAATTTCAACCGCGAAGTGGACCGCCTTTTGAAAGCGGGCAAGATCGTCAACTTTTATGCGGAGCAGGCGATGTGGGTCAACTATCAAAAGCCCCGCCCCATGAAGGAGGGCGCCTTTTACTACGCCGTCAGGAGCAACGTCCCCGTGCTGCCCGTCTTTTTTACCTTCAAAAAGGATAAACGGGGGCATATGCGGCGGCTCGTCATCCATATTTTGCCCGCCGTCTATGCCGATGAAGCGCTCCCCCGCAAGGAGAAGATGAAGGCGCTGAAAGCGGGCGCGGAAGAAGCGTGGCGGAAGTGTTACGAAGAGGCGTACGGGGTCGGGCTCGAATATCTCCCGGACAGAAGAAAGCGCGGAGGAAGCATATGACGACGCAGGATTTTACGGTGGCGCATGACGGGAGGACGACTTCGGGCGTCAAATATTTCCCCGCATGCGGGCGGTTCCCCGTGGTCGTGTTCGCACACGGCTACAACGGCGAGGCGCGCGACTTTGCGCCTTTTGCCGAATTTCTCGCAAAAAACGGCATCGGGGCGGTCATTTTCACCTTCTCGGGCGGCAGCACGCGCGATGAAAGCGGCTTTCTGACGACAGACATGACGCTCTCGACGGAGCAGGAAGACCTCGTTGCCGTCATGGGCGAGGCGCAGAAGATGGCGGGGGCGGAGGCGCTCTTCCTCTTCGGCGGCAGCCAAGGGGGCTTTGTTTCGGCGCTCGTGGCGGAACAGCACGGGGAAGACATCGCGGGGCTCATGCTGCTCTATCCCGCCTTCTGCATCCCCGACGACTGGCGGCGGCGCTTCTGCGGGCAGGAGATCCCCGAAACGCTCGAACTGTGGGGCATGACGCTGGGGAAGGGGTATTTTCAGGAGGCGTGCGCGCTTTCGCCCCTGTGGTATTCTTACAAACGCCCCGTGCTCATTCTGCACGGCGATGAAGATAAGATCGTTGCCCTTTCTTACAGCGAAAAGGCGGCGGAAAAGTATGGGCATGCCGAGCTCGAAGTGTTCGCGGGCGAAGGGCACGGCTTTTCGGAAGCAGGCATGCACCGCGTCGAGGGCATGGCGCTCTCCTTTGTGCGGCGGGTGCTTGCCGGGAGATAGGCGCGGGGCGTTACGCCTTTTATTTCGGGGCAAAACAAAAGAGCCGGGGGGATCCGGCTCTTGTTTTTATTCTTTGACGGTGTTGTCCTCTTCGGGGCGCGCCGCTTTTTTGCGCTTGATGAAGAATTTCTTGGCGGTGCGGTAGAACTGTTCCGCTCTTTCGGCGGCGGAGCCCTTCTTGTAGGTGAGCCGCGCCGTGTGCGCCCATCCGAGCTGCTTCCCCGTCAGAAGGTAGAGGTGCGCGTGCAGGAAGACGGGGAAGTATTCGAACATGAAGAGGGGAGAAAAGAGGAGGGTCGCCGCCTTCTCGCCCCGCGAAAGAACGGCGTAGGCGTCGCGGTAGATATACATCGTCAGGGCGTTGTATAAAAGGTCGAGAAGATACATGAGAAGGGGCGGCATCAGCATAAGGAGCAGGAGTGCCTTCCCCCAGAGGAGGCTCCCCATCGAAGCGTAGACGATGGTGAGCACAAGCCCCGCAAGCGAGGCGAGCATGGTCGCCACGATGAAGATGACGGGCGGCACGATGCCGAAGAAGGTATCGTACCACGCGAAGAAGGGGTATTTCTTTTCGCGCATCGCTTTTTGCACGCTCTTTTTATACTTGTGGTCGCACTGCGTGAAGCCCATCACCCAGCGCAGGCGGCGCTGCCATGCTTCGCCGTGTTTTACGACCTCTTCCGTATAGATGACGGCATACGGGTAACAGACGGACTTGAAATCTTTTAAGAAGCTGTCCATCTTCATTTCGTAATCTTCGGTGAGGGAGCGGTACGGCCAGCCGCCGATCTTCTGGATGGCGTCCGCGCGCACCATCATGCCCTGCCCGCACATATTGAGGGGCGCGCCCTTCTTCATGCGGTAGAAATTCCCCATGTCGTCGAGAAGGGGATAGTTGAGCGCCGAGCAGTTGCAGAAAATGCTGCGGCTCTTTTTATCGCCCAGATAGTTTTTGATGCGCTTGCGGGAGAGATAGATGTGCGCGTCCATATCGAGCGCGTTGTTGAGCTGTTCCACATAGTCGGGGGCGAGCACGGCGTCCGCGTCCACGATGCAGTAGGCGGCGCAGTCCTGCCAATGCTCCTTCCCGATGCTTTGGAAGAACCCGTCGAGCGCGGCGCCCTTGCACGTCTGTTCGGGCACGACAAAGACGGAGAACCCGAGCTTTTTCGCCATCTCCACGGTGGGATCGTCCGCGCGCTTCACGATGACGTTGACATCGAAGTTTTCGCGGTCATACGTCTGCCGCAGGATGGAATCGAAGAGATCGCCGATGACGCGGCTCTCGTCGCGGGCGGGGATGAGGAGCGCGATGCGCCGCTTTTCGCGGGCATACCGCTTTGCGGGCGGGAAAAAGCAGTGCAGAAACTGCACGAGCTTGGGGATATACAAAAGCGCGGCAAAAAGCGCCGCCGCACCGTATAAGATCAGGATGAGTTCGATGGGCTGCATGAGTCCTCCGTTTTGGCCGCGGGGTGAGTAGGGAGCAAAAGGATGGCGGCCGCTTTCCCTTACAGTATAGGCGTTTTTTTCGCGTTTGTCAACGGTTGGCGGCAAGAATTATCATATATTTCTATGACAATCGGGCAAAACAATATGACAAATCGGTGAGAGATGGGGGCAGAAGGGGCGGCAATGACTCCCTCAGTCACGGCGTCGGGCTGAACAACCCCTCCGCCTCGCTGCCTCGGCAAGCCTTCGGACAGCGAGGCACCTTCTCGCGCGGTAGAGACCGCGCTGCTCCTCTTCCCACGCATCTGCTTCGCATCTGCGCGGGAGCCCTGAAATGCCCCGAACAATGGGGCATTCCCAAGCTCGAAAGCGGTCAAAGCCCCACCTCGTCGCGGCAAGGCGTTTTGGTCTGCGGCGCGCTTCGTTTGCCGCATGACCTTATATGCCTGCCGCTCCTCTTCCCACAAAACTCGCTACGCGAGTTTTGTGGGAACCCTGAAAGACAAGAAAGCATTTGCTCGCCCCTTACACAGGAGAGGCTCATAGGATAGGGTTCCCAAAAAACATTTTGCGAAGCAAAAGATTTGTGGGAAGAGGAGACGCAAGCCGAGCGGGCAAGCCGCGAGGAACGCAGCGGCGGACCTGCGGGCTTTGCGGTGACGAGGCGACGCGGCGTAAAATAAGTTTACATTTTTTCGGAAAGCGTGTATAATAAGGGCAAAAATGTTACGCCCGCGGGGGTCTGCGGGCGCATCCCGGCGGTCGGGCGTTCGTCCGCGCCAAGGAGAGACGATATGAAGGGCAATTATTATGTAACGACGGCGATCGCCTATACTTCGGGCAAGCCGCACATCGGCAACACTTACGAAGCCATTCTGACGGACGCCATCGTCCGTTTCAAGCGCATGCAGGGCTACAACGTCCGCTTCCAGACGGGCACGGACGAGCACGGTCAGAAGATCGAAGAGAAGGCGGAAAAGGCGGGCGTCACCCCGCAGGCATACGTCGACAACGTCGCGGGCGTCATCCGCTCCATCTGGGACAGTGTCGGCACCTCGTACGACAAGTTCATCCGCACCACCGATCAAGACCATGTGAAGACGGTGCAGAAGATCTTCAAGAAGTTCTATGAGCAGGGCGATATCTACAAGGGCGAGTACGAGGGCTGGTACTGCACCCCGTGCGAGAGCTTCTGGACGGAGAGCCAGCTTATAGACGGCAAATGCCCCGACTGCGGCCGCGAAGTCAAACGCGCCAAAGAAGAGGCGTACTTCTTCAAGATGGGAAAGTACGCGGACGCGCTCATTCATCACATCGAGTCGCACCCCGATTTCATCCGTCCCGTCTCCCGCAAGAACGAGATGATGAACAACTTCTTAAAGAAGGGCTTGCAGGATCTGTGCGTCTCGCGCTCTACCTTCCGGTGGGGCATCCCCGTCGATTTCGACAGCCGCCACGTCGTCTATGTGTGGCTGGACGCTCTCACCAACTATATCACGGGGCTCGGCTACGACCCCGACGGCAGCGCGCCCCTTTACGATGAATTCTGGCGCAATGCCGAAAAGCTGCATGTCATCGGCAAGGACATCGCCCGCTTCCATACCATCTACTGGCCCATCTTTCTGATGGCGCTCGGCGAGCCTTTGCCCGATCACGTCTTTGCCCACCCCTGGCTGCTTCAAGGCGGCGAGAAGATGAGCAAGTCCCGCGGCAACGTCATCTATGCGGACGACCTTGCTTCCGTGTTCGGCGTGGACGCCGTGCGGTACTTCGTGCTCCACGAGATGCCCTATGAAGGCGACGGCACCATCACCTGGGAGCTCGTCACCGAGCGCGTCAATTCCGACCTTGCCAACACATTGGGCAATCTCGTGCGCCGCACCCTCGCCATGACGCGCAAATACTTTGACGGCGTCGTGCGCGACGCGGGCGTTCCGGAACCCGTCGACGAGGAACTGAAAGCCGTTGTCACGGGCGCGAGAGAAAAGGTGGAGGCGTGCATGGAGGACTTCCGCATCGCCGACGCCCTCAACGAGCTCTTCCTCATCTTCCGCCGCGCCAACAAGTACATCGACGAGACGATGCCCTGGGCGCTCGGCAAGGACGAGACGAAGAAGGATCGTCTTGCGACCGTCCTTTACAACCTCACCGAGAGTATTCTGACGGGCGCGAGCCTGCTCGCTGCCTTCCTGCCCGAGACGGCGGGAAAGATCGCTTCCTACCTCAACGCGCCCCTGAAGACGCTGGAAGAGTGCGGCTGCTTCGGGGCGTACCCGAGCGGAAATCATATTGCGGAAGAAGACGAGCCCCTGTTTGCGCGTTTCGACTGGAAGGAAGTCGCGCCCAAGGTGGACGCCATCCAAAAGGCGCAGCGCGAGGAATATGAGCGCGAAAATCCGCCCGTACCTGCCGGTGGGGCGGCTGAAAACGGTTCGGGGGATCGGGCCGCGCCTGCCGACCAAACCATACCCGCTAAGGGCGAGGCGGCTAAGGGCAATTCGGCGGCTCCTGCGGCGGCTTCTGACGAAGAGGAGAAGCTGCCCGAGATCACCATCGACGACTTTGCGAAGGTGGAGCTGCGCGTGGGCGAGGTCATCGCCTGCGAGAAGGTGAAAAAGTCGGAAAAACTGCTGCACGAGACGGTGAAAGTCGGCGACGAAGTGCGCTCCGTCGTTTCGGGCATCGCGAAATACTACACCCCTGAAGAGATGGTGGGGAAGAAGGTGGTGCTCGTCACCAACTTGAAGCCCGTCAAGCTCTGCGGCGTCAAGTCGGAGGGCATGATCCTCTGCGCCGAGGACAGCGAGGGCAATCTTTCCCTCCTCTCCCCCGAAAAGAGCGTGGAGAGCGGGGCGAAGATCAGATGATCGACGTTCACGCGCACTTTGCGGGCGAGGGGTACACCTTCCCCGAGGAATGGGAGCGCATCCGTGCGGCGGGCGTTTCTGCCGTCATTTTGGCGGGGGATACCGTCGCTCACTCCGCCTGGCATAAAGAATTTGCCGAAAGCCATGAGGGCGCTTACTTTACGGCGGGCGTGCATCCTTCGGAGCTTGAAAACTTATCCTGCGGTTGGCTCAAAGAGATAGAAGCGCTCGCGCGCCACCCTAAATGCGTCGCGATCGGGGAGATCGGGCTCGACTATCACTACGAAAATACCGACAAAGCGGCGCAGAAGGCGGCGTTTGTGGCGCAGCTCGAGCTTTCCGACAGCCT
>URMI01000049.1 GCA_900548845.1 uncultured Clostridia bacterium
TTGTCGCCTTTGCGCGCTCCTCGGTGACTTACGTTTCAGTAAGCTCCCGTCGTCGCTTGCGCAGGCTTCTCGTCTCAGCCGCGGCTGCTTACCCGGCCTTCGCTTAAAAAGACAGAGAAGAAAAACCCGAAGATAAACAGGAGAATATGGTATGAGTGGAGCAAAGGCCGCCAAGGCGCGGCAGGCAAACCCGAACAGGAGAAAGGAGATCGCCTGGATCTTGTACGACGTGGGCAATTCGGCGTTCACGCTGCTCGTGAGCACGGTGCTGCCCATCTACTTCAACTATCTCGTCACCTCGGCAGGGCTCGCGGCGACGGACGCCACCGCCATCTGGGGGTATGCGGCGAGCGCGGTCACGCTGTGCGTCGCGGTGCTCTCGCCCATTTTGGGCTCGTTCGCCGACGACGTGGGCAGGAAGAAGCCGCTCTTTTTCTTCAGCGCCATTCTGGGCGTTTTAGGGTGCGGGGCGCTCGGCATCCCGATGGGCTGGATCGCCTTCCTCGCCGTCTTCATCGTCGCGAAGATCTGCTATTCGGTCAGCCTCGTCTTCTACGACGCCATGCTCACCGACGTGACGACGCCCGAGCGCCTCGACGACGTTTCCGCCAAGGGCTATGCCTTCGGGTATGTGGGCAGCTGCATCCCCTTCCTCCTCGGCATCTATCTCATCAACTTCACCGACCTTGCGATCACCGTCTCCATGCCAGTCGCGTGCCTCATCAACGCGCTGTGGTGGTTCGGTTTCACGCTGCCCCTCACCCGCGAGTACGAGCAGACGCACTTCATCCGCCGTTCCAAGAACACGGTGCGCGGGAGCTTCAGGCGCCTCTTCTCGGTGTTCGGCAAGAAGACCGATCTTCCCAACCGCAAGGGCATCATCCTCTTCCTTATCGCCTTCTTCCTCTATATCGATGGCGTCTATACCGTCATCGATATGGCGACTTCCTTCGGCACGGCGCTGGGCTTCGATACGACCTCGCTCCTTTTGGCGCTCCTTTTAACGCAGATCGTCGCCTTTCCCGCCGCCATCGTCTTCGGGAAGCTCGCCTCCAAAGTGCACAACGACCTTCTCATCTTCATCTGCATCGTCGCCTATACGGGCGTGGGCATCTTCGCCGTCTTCATGACCGAGGGCTGGCAGTTCTGGGTGCTCGCCTGCGTCGTCGGGCTCTTCCAAGGGGGCGTGCAGGCGCTCTCGCGCTCCTACTTCGCGCAGATCATCCCCGCCGAACGATCGGGCCTTCTCTTTGGCATCCTCGATATCTTCGGCAAGGGCGCGGCGTTCATCGGCACCCTCCTCGTCGGCGTCGTCACGCAGGCGACGGGCTCCGTCAACATGGGCGCGCTGCCCATCGTGGCGCTCTTCGTGCTCGGGCTCGTCGCGCTCGTCTTCGCCGCGCGCGAGAACAGGAAGTTCCTCTTCGCCAAAAAGGCGGCGCCTCCCGCAGATGGGGGGAACGCCGAAGGTACACAAAACAGCGACATCGCTCCGCCGGAAGAAGGGTCTGAAGGCTGAGCCGAGTCCCCGTCCCCCGAAAGGACGTTTTGGGGAAAATATGGGAAATGCGCTCCTCTGCGGAAAAGCGGGGGAGCGCAAAAAATTTTTCGCGAAAATCTTTTTGCTTCGCAAAAAAGCCTTGAAGAGATCGGCGACGCGGCTCGAAAGAGCCGCGGCGCCGCCGTCTGTCGAAAATTTACGCTTTTGCCTGCTGAACGGCCTGAAGCACGCTCTCGGGCGCCTGCTCATAGCGGGCGAAGGTCTCCGAGAAGCGGCCCCTGCCCTGCGTCATCGAGCGCAGCGCCGTCGCATACGTCAGAAGTTCGCCCTTGGGCGCTTCCGCCGTGACGATCTGCATGTCGTCCTGCGTGTCCATGCCGAGGATGCGGCCGCGGCGCTTGTTGAGATCGCCCATCACGTCGCCCACGAACTGTTCGGGCACGGCGATCCTGAGCCTTGAGAGCGGCTCGAGGAGGACGGGCGAAGCGTTTTTGAGCCCTTCCTTGAAGGCGAGCTCGGCAGCCGCCTTGAACGCCGCTTCCGAAGAGTCGACGTCGTGATAGCTTCCGTCATAGAGGACGGCTTTGAGGCGGATGACGGGATAGCCCGCGAGCACGCCGTGGGGCAGGCACTCCACAAGGCCCTTCTCGACGGCGGGGATGTACTGCTTGGGCACCGTGCCGCCCACGACTTCTTCCGCAAATTCGAAGTCTCTCTCGCAGGGTTCGAAGCGGATCTTGCAGTGGCCGTACTGGCCGTGGCCGCCCGTCTGCTTCTTGTATTTTCCTTCCGCGTTGGCGGTCTTTCGGATGGTCTCCTTATAGGCGATGGCGGGGGTGCGGAAGTCTGCCTCCGCGCCGAATTTCGCTTTCAGCTTCTTGTTGATGACGTCGAGATGCACTTCGCCCTGGCCGCCCGCGAGCGTTTCGCCCGTGTCGTGGTCCTTGACGACGACAAAGCTCCTGTCCTCTTCCGCAAGGCGGGCAAGGCCTGAAAAGACCTTGTCTTCCGTGCCGCGCACTTTGGCGTAGACCGCCATATAGAGCACGGGATGGGGGAAGGGGATGGGGTCGAAGCGGACGGGGGAAGCGGGATCGCACAGCGTGTCGCAGGTGCCCGTGTTCTGCAGCTTGTTGACGGCGCCGATGTCGCCCGCGCGCAGCTCGGTGACGGGGACCTGCTTCTTGCCGCAGACGAGGTAGATGGTGTTGATGCGCTCCTCGGTGTTCGTGTTGGGGTTGAGGACGGTCATGCCCGTCTTTAAGACCCCGCGGCACACGCGCAGATAGTTGAGCTTGCCCACGAAGGGGTCGACCGCCGTCTTGAAGACCTGCGCCGCGAAGGGAGCGTCCTCTTCGCAGGTGACGCCGATGACAGTATCTTTCTGAAGGTCGGTGGCGGGCACTTCGGCGCGCTCGGCGGCCTCGGGCAGATACTTCACGATCTCGTTCATCAGGTTGATGACGCCCTTGTTCTGCAGGGCGCTGCCCGCCATGACGGGGATGACGTTGATGTTGTAGATGCCCTTGCGGATGCCGTGGATGATGTCCTCGCGCGAGAGCTGGCCGTCTTCGAAGTACTTTTCGAGCAGCACGTCGTCGTTCTCGGCGGCGGCCTCCATCAAAGAAAGGCGCATCTCGTCGAAGTCGCGGCGGTAGGCATCGGGCACCGTGATCTCTTCGGGGCCCGTGTTGGTGAAGCGGTACGCCTTTTCGGTGAGGGCGTTGACGTTGCCCGTCATCTTGCTGCCTTCCATCATGGGGATCTGGATGGGCGCTATTTTGTTTTTATATTTTTCCTGCAGCGCGCGGACGGTGCCGTGGTAGTCGGCGTTGTCCTTATCCATGCCGTTGATGAAGATGATGAGGGGCTTTTTCGCCCTTAAACACTGGTTGATCGCCTTCTCGGCGCCGACGGTGAGCGTGCCGTTCGCGCCCATGACGACGATCGCCGCGCCGCAGGCGCGCATCGCCTCGTTGACTTCGCCCTCAAAATCGTAAAAGCCGGGGCAGTCTAAAAGGTTGATCTTGACGTCCTTCCACGTCGTGTAGGCGGCGGAAAGGGAGACGGACATCTTGCGTGCGATCTCCTGTTCGTCGAAGTCGGAAACGGTGGTGCCTGTATCCACCCTGCCCATGCGCTCGATGGCGCCCCCGTTGAAGAGGATTGCTTCGCAGAGGGTGGTCTTGCCCTCGCCGCTGTGGCCGACGATGGCGATGTTGCGGATATTTTTTGCAGATACGCTCATGGGTATCATCTCCTTGTGAATGATTCGGCGGGCCCCGCTTGGCGGAATGCCGTCTATTCCATTATACCGTACTTTTCGGAAAAATCAAGAGGGGAAGGAAAAATATTTTCTCTCTCTGTGAGATTTTCGCGGGAAAATATCTAAAATCTATCGATTTGCAGCGCCACTCTTGACAATTTCTGCCGCCTGCCCTATAATGAAGACAATTTATCGAAGATGTTTTATCGAAGGAGAACGGTGCCGGTGAAAGGACGGAGCCTTGCTTATATTCTGACTGCTGCCTGCCTTTTCTGCCTTGCGGGATGCGGCGGAACGCCGCAGCACCGGCATACGGTCGGATACGCCGCGCCCGTCGAGCCGACGTGCACCGAGGCGGGTCTTACGGGCCATTGGGCGTGCACGGAGTGCGGCGCGTGCTTTTCCGATGAGGCGGGGCTTGTTCCCTGCGAGCCGGAAGTGCTCCCCGCGCTCGGGCACAACTTCGTGCGCGAGGAAGTCAAAGCCGCCACCTGCATGGAAGAGGGCGTCCTTTCTACGGTGTGTTTGAGGTGCGGCATAGAAGAGGAGAGCATTCTGCCCGAAACGGGGCATCTCTTCGGCGCGTGGGAGCAAACGCTCGCTCCCTCCTGCGGAAGGGAAGGGGAGGAAGCGCGCACCTGCGCCTACTGCGGCGAGCGGGAAACGCGCGCCCTGCCCGCCCTTGCGGAGCATGCGTTCGGGGCGGATAATGTCTGCACGGTGTGCGCCTATGTGTGCGAGCCGACGCCCGGCCTTGCCTATACGCCCGTTTTGGGGGAGGACGGCAATCTTGCAGGCTACGAGGTCTCTATGGGAGAGGCGGAAGCGGGAAAAGATCGCGTCGCGCCCTATCATGAGGGCGAGCCCGTCATCGCCGTTGCGGAAGGGGGCTTTCGCGAATGCACCTCCTTGCGGGAGCTCGTCTTGTATGCGCCCCTTGCCCGCATCGGGGCGAACGCCTTCCGCGGCTGTTCGGGGCTGCTTGCGATCGGACTTCCCGACAGCGTCGAAGAAGTGGGGGAGATGGCGTTTTACGGCTGCATCAACGCCGTCTCGCTCCGCCTGGGGAGCGCGCTCGATTACATCGCCTCCAACGCCTTTTACGGGCTGGAAGAGCTTGAAAGCATCGCCGTGAGCGGGCAAAACCCCGTCTACTCGGGCGAAGGGAACTGCCTTGTCGAAAAATCGACGGGCACCCTCCTTCTGGGGAGCGGGGAGAGCGTCATCCCCGAGGACGTCAAAACGATCGCCGACTACGCCTTTTTTAACAACAAGTCTCTTCGCGAGATCGTCCTGCCTGCGGGCATCGGGAGCGTGGGTGCGGCGGCGTTCAGCGGATGCACCCGCCTCACGTCCTTTACCTATCTCGGGACGGCGGAAGCGTGGGCGCGCGTCGAAAAGGGCGCCCGCTGGAAGGACTACGCAGCGTTCGACGAAGTCATCATCGCGGGCTGAACATTGCAACAAAAAAGACGGACTTAATTGTCCGTCTTTTTGCTTGCGTAAAGTTCGTCGAAGGAATATTTCTTCCCGCCCGTCTTGAGCCCGGGGAAGGTATCGAGACACACGGCGTGGAGGGCGGTAAACAGGTTGTCCTCGATCTGCGCGTCCTCGCGTTTGAGCGCGTTCACGAGCTCTTTTATTTCCTGCCGTTTGGAGCAGCCCTCCTCCGCTTCGGTGCGCGCCGTCACGCGGCAGGCGCAGCGGATGAATTGGAGCCCGTTGTAGCGCGCCCAGGCGATGATGTCGTCCTCCTTGATGCAGTAAAGGGGGCGGATGAGCTCCATGCCCTCGAAGTTCTGGCTCCTTATTTTCGGCATCATGCCCTGCAATTGCGCGCCGTAGAACATGCCGATGAGCGTCGTTTCGATGACGTCGTTGAGGTGATGCCCGAGCGCAATTTTATTGCAGCCGAGTTCTCTTGCCTTGGCGTAGAGGTGCCCCCGCCGCATGCGCGCACAGAGATAGCACGGCGATTTTTCCACGCTGTCGGCGGCGGCGAAAATTTCCGAAGAGAACATCGTGAGGGGGAGCTCCAGCGTCTTCGCGTTTTCGAGGATGCGCGCGCGGTTCTCTTCGTTGTAGCCGGGATCCATCGCAAGGAAGACGAGCTCGAAGTTTTGCTCGCCGTACCGTTTGAGCAGTTCCATGAGCTTGGCGAGCAGCATGCTGTCCTTCCCGCCCGAGATGCACACGGCGATCTTATCGCCCTCCTCGATGAGCGAATAGCGCTTGACCGCCTCGATGAAGGGGTTGAAGAGGGCTTTTCTGAATTTTTTGACGATGCTGCGCTCGATCTCTTGGCAGCGGGAGAGCGGTCTTGCCATAACGCGAAAAGGATAGCGTATTTTATAAAAAAAGTCAAACTATTTTTCGGCGGGGGCGCGCCGCGCTTGCTTTTTCGGAAATGAAATGCTATAGTATAGCCGTTTTGCACAGGAGAGAGAACTATGGCTGAAAATACGCGCGCAAAGCGCTTTCTGCACATGGCGGGGCATCTCGCCAAAAACAACGTGGTGCTCCTCGTGGCGATCGCCGCCGCGGCAGTCACCTGCTTTTTCGTCCCTTTCGACGCGGAGTACGCGGGCTATTTCGATTGGAGCACGCTCGCCTGCCTGTTTTGTACGCTCGCCGTCGTCGCGGCGTTCAAAAATATCCGCTTTTTCGTGTGGCTTGCCGACATCATCGTGCGCCGCTTCAAAAACATGCGCAATATTGCATTGGCGCTCGTCTTCGTCACCTTCTTCGGCTCGATGGTGATGGCGAACGACATGGCGCTCGTCACCTTCCTGCCGCTCGGCTATTTCGTGCTCGACTCGTGCGGCAACAAGAAGCAGACGGCGTTCGTCTTCATCATGCAGAACATCGCGGCGAATCTGGGCGGCATGCTCACCCCCTTCGGCAACCCGCAGAACCTCTATCTTTATTCCTATTTCTCCATCCCCACGGGCGAATTCTTCGCCATCATGGCGATCCCCTTTGCCGCGGCGTTTTTTATGATCCTCGGCATCTGCCTCTTTGTCAAGCCCGAGCCCGCAGACCTAAAAGGCGTGCCGCAGAAGACGCCCTCCGTCTGGCGCTCCGTCGTCTACGGGCTCTTGTTCGCGCTCTCTCTTCTCATCGTCTTCCGCGTCTTCCCCTACTATTGGGGGCTCGTCGCCGTCGTCGCGGCGCTCCTCGTCCTCGACCCCCGCGCCCTTGTCCACGTCGATTATTCCCTTCTTCTCACCTTCTGCGCCTTCTTCGTGTTCTCGGGCAACCTTGCCCGCATCCCCGCCGTCGAGGAGACGTTGGGCGCGCTCGTCGAAAGGGACCCGCTCGCCGTCGGCGTTCTCTCCTGCCAGGTCATCTCCAACGTGCCTTCTTCGGTGCTCCTTTCCAAGTTTACGGAAAATTACCCCGCCCTCCTCATCGCGGTGAACGCGGGCGGGCTGGGCACGCCCATTGCGTCGCTCGCGAGCCTCATCACCCTCAACACCTACC
>URMI01000050.1 GCA_900548845.1 uncultured Clostridia bacterium
ACGTGTGCTCTTCCGATCTCAAAGACGCGGGCATCGAGATCACCGAGATGAATTCGGGCTGCATCTGCTGCTCGCTCGTGGGCGACTTTGCCAAGGCTTTGAAAGAGGTGGAGGAGAAGTTCTCCCCCGACCGCATCGTCATCGAGCCTTCGGGCGTGGGGAAGCTTTCGGACGTCATCCGCGCCGTGCAGCGCGCGGGGCTCGCGCATTCCGAACTCAACGCCTTCTGCACCGTCGTCGACGCCAAGAAGTGCAAAATGTACTTGAAGAACTTCGGCGAATTCTTCCTCGACCAGGTGGAGAACGCAAGCTGCATCATCCTCTCGCACACGGCGCTGCCGCACGAGAAGCTGGATGAAGCGGTGGCGCTCCTCCGCGGGCATACGCAGGCGACCATCGTCACCACCGAATGGGAGAAGCTGGACGGCAAAGAACTGCTCGCCGCCATGGAACAGCGCGACAGCCTCAGAGCCGAGCTCGAACGCCTTGCCAAAGAGGCGGAAGAGCACGCCCACGCCGAGCATGATGAGTGCTGCCATCACCATCATCACGAGGAAGAGGGCGAGTGCTGCCACCATGACCACGATCATGAGCATGAGCACGGCGAGTGCTGCCACCATCATCATGAGGAAGAGGGCGAGTGCTGCCACCATCATCATGAGCATGAGGAAGGGGAGTGTCATCACGACCACGAGCATGAGGGCGAGTGCCATCATCACCATCATCATGCGGACGAAGTGTTTGCAAGCTGGGGCACGGAGACCGCCAAGAAGTTTTCGAAAGAGGAGCTCGAAGGCGCGCTCGAAGCGCTCTCTTCGGGCGAGTACGGCGATATCCTCCGCGCCAAGGGCTATGTAGACGGCGAAGAGGGCTGGATCTACTTCGACTATGTCCCCGGGGAGCCCGACCTTCGTGCGGGCGAGCCGTCCGTCACGGGCAGGCTGTGCGTCATCGGCTGTCACCTCGCGGAAGACAAGCTCAAAACGCTCTTTTTGGGGTAAGCCATGGCGCCGAAAGAGATCCCCGTCTACCTGTTCCTCGGCTTTCTGGAGGCGGGCAAGACGACATTCATTCAGGAAACGATGGAAGACGAGCGATTCGACTCGGGCGAGCGCACCCTGCTTCTCGTCGCGGAGGAGGGGGTGGAGGAGTACGATCCTTCCCGCTTTGCCGTGGAGCACTTTGCCGTCGAGGAAGTGGACGAAGAGGGGCTGAACGGCAAGAACCTTGCCTCTCTCGTTCAAAAGCACCGCGCCGACCGCGTCGTCCTCGAATACAACGGGATGTGGGAGCTTCAGAAGCTCTTCGACGCCATGCCCGACGGCTGGATCATCGCGCAGGTGATGACCTTCTTCGATGCGGCCACCTTCCTTGCCTACAACAAGAACATGCGGCAGCTCGTCTATGATAAGATCCCGTATGCCGATATGGTCGTCTTTAACCGCTTCGACGACAAGTTCTCCAAAGAGGAGTTCCACAAGATCGTGCGCGGGGCTTCGAGAAGGCCGGGCATCGTCTTCGAATATCCGGGCGGCAGGGCGGAATACGATGAGATCGAAGATCCGCTCCCGTACGATATCAACGCCAAAGTCATCGGGATCGAGGACAGGGACTATGCCTTCTTTTACCGCGATCTCATGGAAGAGATGGGAAAATACGACGGGAAAGTGGTCTCCTTCAAGGGGCTCGTTGCCGTCGACCGCAAGATGAAGCAGGGCACCATCGTCATCGGGCGGCATATCATGACGTGCTGCGAGGCGGACATCGCTTACAGCGGCATGGTGGTAAAGCACGCTTCGACGCTTCCCTTAAAGACGCGCGATTGGGTGAAGATCACCGCGCGCATCGACATCGAATACGATAAGATCTACGGCCAGGAGGGACCCGTTCTGAAAGCGAGCGCCCTTGACTACTGCGAGCCGCCCGAACAAGAGCTCGCGACCTTCTATTGATGCTATGGAAAACGGAAAAGTAACCCGATCGCCCTTCAAACTCAAATTTCCCTATCTCTTTATCTTATTGGGATTTTTGGCGATCATCCTCGTCGGCTCGCTCCTTCTGATGCTGCCCTTCGCGACCCATAACGGCATCGCTTTCATCGATGCGCTGTTTGTTTCGACGAGCGCGGTGTGCATCACGGGGCTTTCCTCCGTCGTCGTCATCGACACTTTTACGCTGTTCGGGCAGATCGTCGTGATGCTGCTCATCCAGATCGGTGGGCTGGGGTTCGTCACCGTCATGACGGCAGTCTTGACGCTGTTCGGCGTCAAGCTCGGCCTTTCGGAAAAATTTCTGATGGGCGAAACGCTCGGCGAAAGCCGCCTCAACGTCCGCACCTTTTTGGGGCGCGCTCTCCTTATCACCCTCGTCATCGAGGTGTTCGGCGTCATCCTCAATATGATCGCCCTCCGCGCCGACTATTCGGGCGGAAGGCTGTTCTTTGTCTCGCTCTTTCAGGCGATCTCCGCCTTCAATAACGCGGGGTTCGATCTGTTCGGCTCTACGAGCATGCAGATGTATGCGGGGGATAAGAACCCGCTGCTTCTCTTTAGCACGGCGCTTCTGACCGTCCTCGGCGGGCTCGGATACATCGTCATCAACGAGGTCGTCACGCTGCGCAAGAGCCCGAAGCATCTGAGCACGCACAGCAAGATCGTGCTGACCATCACGCCCATCCTGCTCTTCGGCGGCGGGCTCGGGATCTATCTTTCCGAGTGGGGCGGCGTTTCCTTCGGCGACGCCATGTTCATGAGCGCGATGGCGCGTACCTGCGGGTTCTCCTGCTGCGATCTTTCGGCGTGGAAGAATTCCTCGCTCATGTTCTACGACTTTCTGATGTTCGTGGGTGCAGGGCCTGCCTCGACGGGCGGCGGCATCAAGTGTACGACGCTCGTCGTCATCGTCGTTGCCATCGTCTCGTTCATGCGCGGGAAGCAGCCCGTCATCTTCCAGCGCAAGATCCCCGCGCGCACCGTATCCCGCGCCATGCTCATCACGGTGATGACGCTCATCTGCGTGTATGCGGTCTCGACGGGCGTCGCCGCGTTCGAACCTCAGACCCCGACTTCGCATATCGTATTGGAGACGGTCTCCGCGTTTGCGAACGTGGGAAGCTCGGCGGGCATCACGACGGGCCTGGAGACGGGGAGCAAGGCGCTTCTCATCTTTGCCATGTTCTTCGGAAGGCTGGGCTGCATGACCGTTCTGATGGTCCTGCGCCGCAATTGGAACCGCAGCGAGGACGAATCTATCCGCTATGTGGATGCGGAAGTCATCGTAGGATAAAGGTCGGCGTCGTTACCGCCGCAAATAATAGCCGCGACAAGCGGGGAGGAATATATGAAAAGAGATTTTGCTGTCATCGGGCTCGGCTCGTTCGGGAGTAAGCTTTGCCTGGAGCTGGGCGCCCAGGGGGCGAATGTCGTCGCCGTCGATCTGGACGAGGAGCGCGTCAACCGCATTGCGGAACAGATCCCGCTCGCCTATTGCTGCGACTGCACCAAGGAAGAGACCTTAAAGAAGCTCGAGCTCGACGACGTTGACTGCGTCATCGTGGCGATCGGAAAGAACTTCGAGGCGAGCATCCTCATTCTGGTGCTTCTGAAAGAGCTCGGCGTGGGGCGCGTCATCGTGCGCGCGGAAGAGGAGAGTGCAAAGCGCGTCCTTCTGCGCCTCGGCGCGGACGAGGTGTTCGATGCGAGAGAACTCGCCGTCAACAACCTCTGCGGGCGGCTTCTCAATCACGGCATCACGCAGTTCTTCCGCGTGACGGAGGAATCGAGCGTCGCAACGCTCGTCTACAGCGGTAAGGAGCCCTCCAAAAAGCTCATGGAGATGGACCTGAGAAATCGCTATCATCTCAACGTTTTGCTCATCTGCAGAGGGGAGCAGCGCATCACGCCTACGGGCGAGGACAGATTCCTCCCCGGTGATTCCGTCGTGGTGTTCGGCTCCAACGCCGCCATCAAGCGCATGGAGCGGCAGATCCGCTAAACTAAGATATGGGCGGCTTTTCCCGAAATGTGCGGAGAAATGCCGCTCTTTTGCGTAATATGAGGCATTTTTTGCCGATTAGCATAGTAATATGTCAGACATAATATATCCCGATCGGGGCATTCCCGAAGCTTTGCGGGCAAAACTGGAATTTGAGTACGGGGAGGACGCCGAAAAGATCCTGGCGGCGTTTGAAAGGGAGCGGCCCGTCACCTTCCGCGTCAACCGCCTGAAAGCGGACGAGGGGCGCGTTCTTCGGGAGTTTGCGGGGATGACGCTCCGCCGCGCTGCGTTTTATGAGGACGCCTTCATTTTGGAGGGCGCTTCGGAGCGCGATGTGCAGAAAACGGCGCTCTACGAGGAGGGCGGCCTCTATCTGCAGAGCCTTTCTTCCATGCTCCCGCCGCTCTTTGTGGAGCCCAAGGCGGGGGAGAGCATCCTCGACATGACGGCGGCTCCCGGCGGCAAGACGACGCAGCTTTCCGCGCTTTCGGGAGGCGGCGCGCTCATCACCGCCTGCGAACGCGATAAATTCCGTTTCGAACGGCTTAAATACAACGTGGAAAAGCAGGGGGCGGGGCGCGTGACGCTCCTGAATGAGGACGCGCGGAATTTGAGCCCGTATTTCCGCTTTGATAAAGTGCTTTTAGACGCGCCCTGTTCGGGCAGCGGAACGCTTTCGCCTTCTAACCCCGTCCGTTGGAGCGAAAAACTGCTTGCAAAGTGCATTTCGTTGCAGCGGGCGCTTCTCAAAAAGGCGTTCGAACTCTTAAAACCGGGCGGCACGCTCGTCTATTCCACCTGCTCGGTCCTTCGCGAAGAGAACGAAGAGGCGATCTCTTCCTTGAAGGGGGCGCGGCTCGTGCCGATCGCTCCGCCCGAGGGGGTGCCGCTGCTGCCCTCCGCCGAAGGGACGTTGTGTGTAAGGCCCGACGGCCTCTTTGAAGGGTTCTTTGTCGCAAAACTGCAAAAGCTTTCCTAAAAAATTTGCCCCGAGGGTTGATACCGCGGGGCTTTTCTGTTATAATGGAGAAAAACGGGCGCGGTTTCCAAGCGTGCGCCCCAAGGGAGGAAATATATGAAGGACGCGATGAATGTTTTACTGACGCGCAGGAGCATCCGCTCGTACAAGAGCGACCCCGTGCCCGAGGAGATCATTGAAAAGATCATCGAGGCGGGCCTCTATGCGCCCACGGGGATGGGATTGCAGGATCCCATCATCATCGCCGTGACGAACAAGGAGATGCGCGATAAGATCGCAAAAGAGAATGCCGCCGTCATGGGGAGAGATTCCGATCCCTTCTACGGCGCGCCCGTCATCCTTCTGGTCGCGGCGAAGGCATGCTCCAACGCCGTGTATGACGGCAGCTGCGTGATGGACAACCTTCTTAACGCCGCGTGGGCGATGGGGCTGGGTTCGTGCTGGATCCACCGCGCCAAGGAAGAGCTCGAACGCCCCTTCGGGAAGGAGCTTTTGTCTTCGCTCGGTATCGAGGGAGAGTATATCGGCATCGGGCACGTCGCGCTCGGCTATATCGAGGGCGAGCCGCCCGCACCCAAGCCCCGCAATGAGGGCCGCGTCTTCTGGGTGAAGTAAAAAAAGAGCAGCCGAAAAGCTGCTCTTGTTTTCCTGATGAAATGAGGAGCGCCTGCGGGAAAGGCGGGCGCTTCCCGATAAGCATCGGGAATAAGGAGAATACAATGTCTCATATCTATCATGTTGCAAAGACGGGGTGCGATAGAAACCCCGGAACGCAGGAGCGCCCCTTTCTTACCATCCAGCGGGCGGCAGATATCGCCGCGGCGGGGGATACCGTCATCGTCCACGAGGGCGTGTACAGGGAGTGGGTCAAGCCGAGAAGGGGCGGCCTGAGCGCAGACCTTCGCATCACCTATCTGGCGGCAGAGGGGGAGAAAGCCATGATCAAGGGTTCCGAACGGGCGGAGCATTGGGAGCGCGTCGAAGGGGACGTGTGGAAGACGGAGATCGACCGATCTATCTTCGGGGAGTACGACCCGTTCTGCACGGAGATCGACGGCGATTGGCTGGTCGCCCCAAGAGAGCAGAAAGTCCATACCGCCGAAGTGTATCTGAACGGCAAGGCGCTGTTTGAAGCGCCCTCTTTGGAGAAGGTCTTTCATCCCGAAAAGTGGGAAAAAAGCGTCTATGAGACGTGGGGCTGGCGGGAGGAGAAACTGTCCGATCCCGAAGCATCGCTTTTTCGGTGGTATGCCGAGGTCGGGGAACGCACTACGACGCTCTATGCAAACTTCCGGGGCGCAGACCCCAACGATGCGCTCGTCGAATTCAACGTGCGCAGGGCGTGCTTCTTCCCCGAACGGACGGGCATCGACTACATCACCGTAAAGGGGTTTGAGATGGCGCAGGCGGCGACCCCGTGGGCTCCGCCCACCGCAAAGCAGTGGGGCATCATCGGCCCCAATTGGAGCAAGGGATGGATCATCGAAGACAATGTCATCCACGACTCTAAGTGCAGCGGGGTGAGCCTCGGGAAGGAGGAGACGACGGGCGACAACGACTTTACGAAGTGGGGCAGAAAGCCCGGCTATCAGTATCAGATGGAGGCGGTGTTCAAGGCGCTTGCGATCGGCTGGAGCAAGGAGAAAGTGGGCTCGCACATCGTTCGGAACAATGTGATCTATGACTGCGGTCAGAACGGCGTCGTGGGGCATATGGGCTCGGCGTTTTGTGAGATCTGCGGCAACGAGATCTTCCGCATCGGGACAAAGCACGAATTTTACGGGCATGAGCTGGGCGGGATCAAGCTGCACGCGGCGATCGACACCTTCGTCCACAACAACTATGTGCATGACTGTACGCTGGGGATGTGGTTCGACTGGCAGGCGCAGGGGCTGCGCGTGCATGCCAACATCTTCGAGCACAACGACCGCGATCTGTTTGTCGAAGTCTCGCACGGGCCGTACCTCGTCGACAACAATATCTTTGCGTCGGCATACGCCTTCGACAACGCTTCGCAGGGCGGCGCCTATGCGCACAACCTCGTGTGCGGGCTTTTCAATCATTATCCCGTGCTCAACCGCTCCACGCCCTATCATTTCCCGCATTCGACTCTGCCCGCGGGCACCGTGCCCGTGTACGGCGGGGACGACCGCTGGATGCAGAACGTGTTTGTCGGCGGAAAGGAGGAAGGG
>URMI01000051.1 GCA_900548845.1 uncultured Clostridia bacterium
ACACCTTCTTCGCGGGCGCGACGGTGCGCAGGATGTGTTTTTGAATGTCGGGGATGCCACCCAAAGGGTCGATAAATTCGTCCTTTTGGATGTCGTAATAGACGGCGTTGGCGCAGAAATCGCGGCGCACGGCGTCCTTTTTGATGTCGCGCGTGAACTCCGTCTCCGCGGGGGCGTGCATCCCGCGCACATAGGTGTCGCTCCGAAAGCGCGTGAACTCATATTCCGCGCCCTCGCCGTCCTTTAATTTGACGGTCCCCGTCGCGGGATAGACGGCGCGCACCTCAAGCCCGCTCCGTTGCGCGGCGGAGAGGAACTTTTCTTCCGTCATGGGGGAAGCAAGGTCCCAGTCGGGGGCGGAGGAGAGGGTGCCCGCAAGATAGTCGCGCACGCTCCCGCCCACGAGATAGAGGGGCTCGGGGCAGTGTTCGGCGAGCGAAATGAGGCTTTTTGTCAGTTTTTCGCGCAAACGGCGTCCTCCCGGGAAAATTTCTCGGAAATGATTATACCATTTTCCGAAAAAAATTGCAATTCTTGTCGCCATCGTGTATAATAAACGCGTGAAAGAATTTCCCCGCAGGCGGCGGGAAGGGTACAAAAGGGGAAAATCATGCTCGATCTCATCATCAAACCGCAGAACAAGAAGGGGCAGCAGACCTTGAAGTGGGTGGAAAAACGGCTCGTCTCGGAGGGCATCCCTTACGAGGTGCACTACACCGAGGGCAAGGGGGATGCGCAGCGCATCGCCCGCGAGCTCACGGGAAGGGGCAGGTGCGAGCTTGTCGTCATCGGCGGCGACGGCTCTTTGAACGACGTTTTAACGGGTATGTGCGATCCATCCCTCTGCCGTCTGGGGCTCATCCCCGCAGGCACGGGCAATGATTTTTCCGTCAGCGCGGGCATCCCTTCGGGCGAGGCGGCGCTCGAGCTCATCTTAAAGGGCGCGCCCAAGCCCACCGATTACATCGACTTTTCGGACGGGCGGCGCAGCCTCAACATCGCGGGCATGGGCATCGACGTCGATATCCTCCTCCGCTGCGAGCGGATGAAGGGCCTCCACGACAAGAGCAAGTACTTTTTCAGCCTGCTCGCCTCCCTCATGAAGTACGACGGCATGCAGCTGACCGTCCGTTCGGGGGAAGAGGTCATCGAAAAGAAGGTGCTCATCGCGGCGCTGTGCAACGGGAAACAATTCGGCGGGGGCATCCCCATGTGCCCCGCAGCGGATATCGGGGACGGGCTTTTGAATGTGGTCGTCGTCGACTGCCCCAAGCGTTCCAAGATCCCGGGGGCGCTTTTGAAGCTCATGCAGGGCAAGGTGCTCTCGCTGCCCTTCGCGCGCCACTTCACCTGCGAGGAAGTGTCCGTCATCCCCGCATCTCCCGCCGTTGCCCAGTACGACGGCGAACTCTATCAGACCGCGGCAATGGAAGCGACGCTCAAACAGGGCGGCATCCTCATGTACCGCGCTTGAGAAGGACATGAATTTATATAAGGAAATTTTGAACAACATCCCTGCGGCGGTCATCGTCGTGGATGAAAATCTGCGGGTGCGCTATTCCAACCGCGCCTTCCGCACCTTCTTTCCCGCCTCTTCGGGGAAGGGGAGCCTGAAGGACGTCATCCGCTGCGGCGAAGCGGCGCCCTGCGGCAGGGGGGAGGCGTGCGCCTTCTGCCCGCTTCGCAATCTCTTTTTGGACGCCGAAAAGAACGGCGGGCTCGCCTTCCGCAAGCTCATGCTGCGCACGGGGGAGGGGACGACGCATCTTTCTTTCAAAGTGCAGCCGCTCGGGGGGCTGTATCTCGGCGTCGTCGACAACGCCTATGAGGCGGAGATCGCCCGCGAGATGCACTCCGCGCAGGACATCCAGCAGCGCCTCTTGCCGCCCGGCAAGGGGGGCAGCGTGCCCTATTCCTTCCTCTATCTTCCCTGCCGCGAGATCGGCGGCGACCTTCCCGATGTGTACGAGGCGGAAGGGGAGACGATGGGGCTTTTGGCCGACGTTTCGGGCAAGGGCATTTCGGCTGGGATGCTCTCCGCCTTCGTCAAGGCGGGGTGGGATCGGTCGGAACCCTCTCCCGCGCGCGCCATCACGGGGCTCAACGCGAAATTCCAGGAGCTCAACCTCGACGAGCGCTCCTATGTGACGGTCGCCGCCGTGCGCATCGGGCGCAAAGAGGGGGTCATCACCTACTGCGCGGCGGGGCATAACGCGCCTATCCTCATGAAGCGGAAGGACGGCATCGACGAAGTGGAGATGAACGCGCCCCCCATATCCACCTGGATCCCCGAATTTTCTTACCACGACAGCACGATCGGCTACGAGAAGGGGGATATTTTGGTGCTCCTCACGGACGGCGTCACCGAAAGCCGCAACGAGGCGGGCGAACAGTTCTCTCTGGAACGCGTCGAGGCGGTGCTCTCCCGCTCGCACGATGCGGCGCACTTCATCGAACAGCTCAAAGGCGCCCTCACCGAGTTCTGCGGCACCTTCGACGACGACATCACCGCCATGGCGTTCGACCTTTGACCTATGAAAAAGAGCATCCCGCGGGATGCTCTTTTTGAATTAAAATGGTTTGTTATGCTTTCGCGAAGATCATGTGCTTGAAGAGCAGACACCAGATAACGTCCACCCAGCCGATCGCAAGGCCGAAGAAGGTGACGAGGATCGCAAAGATGAGGGTCAGAATGCTCTTGGTCTTTAGGAAAGCCGACCATCTGACGAGGATTTCGACGACCCAGTTGACGACGGGAATGAGAAGCAGGATGATCTGCACGAGTCTGCTCTGTTTGTTGAACCATGTTGCCATAATATCCGTCTCCTTGAATTGAGATTTGCCGCAAATTATCCTATGCGGCGTCTTTACCGATATTGTACCTGCTTTCCGCCCGTTTGTCAAGAGGGATAAGGGAAAAAAGAGGGAACGATTGTCAAGAATTTCACAAAAATAGCGCTGCCGCCGATTCACAGCGCGGCGCGCATGAACTCTTTCCCCGTCTCCACGTCCTTCCAGACGAGCACGCCCTCTTCAAGAACGAGATAGGAGTGCGGGGAATTTTCTTTGGGGATGGACACCGAGCCGCAGTTGACGTAGGTGCAGTCTTCGCGCTCTTCAAAGGCGGGCACATGGAAGTGGCCGTTGAAGAGGACGTCTCCCTTTTTGAGGTGTTTGGGCGTCTTGTGGCCGTGCGTTAAAAAGAGGCGGCGGCCCGCATAGGGGAGGACGCAGTACTCCGCGCCGATGGGGAATTCAAGCACCAGCTCGTCCACCTCGCTGTCGCAGTTGCCGCGCACGCAGACGAGATCGTCCTTCATCGAATTGAGGATCTCCGCCGTCTCAAGGGTGGAATATTCTCGGGGCAGGGCGTTGCGCGCGCCGTGGTACAGCAGATCGCCGAGGAGGATGAGAAGCTCTGCTTTCTCCTCTTCAAAGCGCTCTTTCAGCAGGCGGCAGTAGTATGCCGAGCCGTGGATATCCGATGCGATCAGGTATTTCATGAGATAGCCTCCGTCTTTTTGATGATCTCTTTGAGTTTTGTGAGCACCCCGCCTTCGTCATTGGAGGGGATATAATTGCGGAACATGCGCTTCAAGGGGGGGTAGGCGTTTTCGGGCACATAGGGATGCCCGCATTCAAGCAGCATCTCGTAGTCGTTCATGTGGTCGCCGAAGGCAAGGCATTCGTCCTTCTTGAAGCCGAATTTTTCTTGGATGAAGCGGACGGCGCGGCCCTTATTGGCGGTCGTCGCCGAAATATCGCACCAGTCGAAGCCCGAGATGATGGTGCGCAGCCTCGGGAGCCGCTGCGGCAGCACTTTGATGCAGTGCTCGGCGGCGGCGATGGCGTCGTAGACGGCGATCTTGCACACGGGCTCTTTCCCGATCACGGCGTCCAGGTTTTCCACCTTCTTGCAGTTGGTGTACGAGAGCATCGCATAGCGGAAGAAGGGCATCTCGTTGTTTTCGATATAGGCATAGTCCGCGCCGCAGAGCATGGGGTAAAGGTCGGGGAGCGCTCTTATCTCGTCGAGGGCGTCCTTTAAGCAGTCGTCGGCGATGGGGTCAAGATAGAGCGTTTCGCCGCGGTACTTGACGAGCGCGCCGTTCTCGCACAAAAAGAGCACTTTGTCCTTGACGGGGGCAAAGAGCTTTTCGAGGTTGGCGTACTGCCGCCCGCTCGCGGGGGCGAAGAGGATGCCGCGTTCATGCAGTTGTCCGATGAGCCCGAAAATTTCCTCGGGCAGCTGCTTTTTCTCGTCGAGCAGCGTGCCGTCGAGGTCGGATGCGATAAACCTGATCATAGAGCCGTAGTTGATCGCGCAAAATTTGCGCAAAAGAGGACCGCCCGCGTAAGAGGCGGCCCGGTTCAGACAAGGGAGAGGATGTTGATCTCGTCCACGGGAACGTCGGGACGGGAGAGGAGTTCTTTGAAGAGCGCTTCCATCTGATCGGCGCCGCGCACGTTTCTACGGTAAACGCCGAGATCGATCGCGCCGTTGGCGACGAGGTTGATGGCGGCGGGGATGTGCTCGGTGCCCACCGAAACGCCCGACACGGTGAGGCGCTTTCTTAAGATCTCGCTGAGGTCGATGGGAAGGGAACGGTCGATCTGCCCGCAGAACGCGACGCTGCGGCCGGGCTTCGTGACGGAGACCGCCGTCCTGCAGTGCGTTTCCATGTTGCCCGTCATGATGCAGACGGCATTGTCGGTGAGCCGCCCGCCCGTGATGGTGCCCACGGCATCGATGAGCTTGTCGTCTTCGGGCGCGGTATAGTAGATGCCGCAGCTCTTTGCGAATTCGACGCGCCTTGCGTCGCTGTCGATGAGGATGGGGGAGATCTGACGGTAGATGAGAAGGCGGCAGATAAAGACGCCGAGCATGCTGCCGCCCACGACGGCGACGTGCTCGCCGCGGTGGATGCCGAGTTTTTCGACGGCGGCATCCGCAAGGGCGATGTGCTGGATGAGGAGCGCCTTTTCATCGCTCACCGATTCGGGGAGCAGGCTGAGCTCGTCTTCCGTCACATAGATGAAGTCGCGCAGGAAGCCGTCGGCGGTGAACCCGCGCAGAAGGATGTCGTCTTCGGTGAAGTCGCGCTTTTCCACGCCGTCGCAGGGGGCGGGGAAGGCGGTGTGCAGGAGAACGCGCGCCCCTTTGGGGAAGTGCGCGCTGCCTTCATCGGCGATGAGCCCCACGGCGAACCGCCCGGGGATGCGGGGATAGCGCATCTTTTTCGCGCCGCTGAAGAGGAGGGCGTCGCTGCGGTTGACAAAGACTTTGGTGATGCGGATCTTGCGTTTGCCCTCTTCGGGCACGGGCTCCGTCTCCTCCTTGCCGATGGTATTCGCAGCAGTCAGTCTCCAAACATTCATGATGGGCTCCTAAACAACAATTTCTGCCGTATTCTCTCACGATATACCGCCATTATACCGCAAGCGAACATAATTTGCAACTGTTTTGCACGAAAAAGGGGGAAGATGAAAATTGCGCGAACAGGGCAGCCGAATTTGCGTTTGCCCGATAAAAACAGTTGACTCAAAGGCGCAAACCGTATATAATATGCAGGTAAATAACCGAAAGTGCGGCGATAAAGCAGACGTCCGCATAGCGGCGAAAAAGGAGAGTGAACGGACAATGAAGAGCGGCATTCATCCCAAATACCATGAAGTGACCGTGGTCTGTGCCTGCGGAGAGACGTTCAAGACGGGTTCGACCAAAGACGGCGACGTGATGAAGGTGGATATCTGCAGCAAGTGCCACCCCTTCTTCACGGGCAGACAGAAGCTCGTGGATACCGGCGGTCGGGTCGATAAGTTCAAGAAAAGATACGGTATCTGATCGGACGATCGCGACCGGCAGCCTCTTGCAACAAGAGGCTGTTTTGCTAAGCAGGGTCTTTTTTTGTTCCCGCCCGGGAACACGGGGAAGCTATGAAAAAAAAGACGAATTATACCTACATCGGCGGGCAGGCAGTCATCCAGGGCGTCATGATGCGCGGCAAGCGCGGCATGGCGACGGTCGTCCGCAACGATAAGGGCGAACTGTGCATGGAAGCCAAGCGCATCACTCCTCCCGAAGAGCGGAAGAAGTGGACGCGCGCCGTCTTCCTGCGCGGGGTCGTCAATTTTTTCCTGTCCTTTGTCGACGGCATGCAGGCGCTTCTGCGCAGTTCGGAAGCCGCCATCACCGACGACGAGGAAGCCCCGCCCAAGATCAACAAATGGGTGGCGGAAAAGTGGAAGGTGAGCGCCTCGAGCATCATCACCTTCTTTTCCATGCTCATCGGCGTCGCCATCGCGCTGGGGCTCTTTCTCTTCCTTCCCATGTATTTCACCGAGCTCATCGCTTCCGTTTCGGACGGCGCCATCGCCGACGTAAGGGGGCTTGCGGGGCTCTATTATAACCTCATCGAAGGCGGCTTCCGCTTCGTCATCTTCGTCGCGTACATCCTCTTCACGCTGCTTTTCAAGTCGCTGAGGGAGACGTACCGCTATCACGGGGCGGAGCATAAGACCATCAACTGTTATGAGCTGGGCATGCCCCTCACCGTGGAGAACGTGAAGAAGTGCTCGCGCATGCACGACCGCTGCGGCACGACCTTCATCTTCTTCGTGCTCATCGTCTCCATCCTGCTCTTTGCGCTCGTGAGCTGGGCGATCGGCGGGCTCAACACGGGCTCTTCCGCGCTCGACTTCTTTTTGAGCTTCCTCATCAAGCTCGTGCTCCTTCCCGTCATCGCGGGCGTTTCGTACGAAATTTTAAAGCTGCTCGCAAAGACGCAGTCGCCCCTCGTCCTTCCCCTGAAGGCGCCCGGCTATCTTTTGCAGAAACTTACCACCAAGGAGCCCGACGACGGCATGATCGAATGCGCCGTCCTGGCGTTTGAAAAGGTACTCGATATGGACGCCGATCCCGATTCCCCCGAGATCGGAAGAGCAC
>URMI01000052.1 GCA_900548845.1 uncultured Clostridia bacterium
GTACTCGCCCTTCTCGACGAGGCTTCCGAGATAGTCCGAAAGGATGCGGCGGAAGAAGTCGAAGCGGGCGTAGGAAGAAAACGAGCGGCTGTCGGTGAGCATCCCGTAAGAAGTGCCGAGGGCGGAATATTCCGCGATCGTGGAGAGGTTTTTGCGGATGCCTTGTACGGTATCGTTGAACCACCACGCGGCGCCCATCTTCACATGACGGAAGGCGCCCGTGAGGCAGGCGAGCACGGGGAGCTCGGAATCGTTCAAAGTATATAAAATGGTTTCGGGGCGTTCTTCATCGGATAGTTGCCCAAAGAATTGAATGACGCTTTGAATGGGAGAGCGGTCGGCGATGACGTCGAAGCCCGCGTCTGCCCCGCACTTTGCGAACATGGGGGCATTGATGTTGCGCGTCACGGCAAAGTGCAGCTGCATGATGACGCCGTGCTTTTTGTAGAGGCGGGCGAGCTCGACGAGAAGATACCCAAAGAGCGCCTCTTTTTGTTCTTCCGAGAGCGATCTGCGCTCGGAATACAGCTTTTCGGCAATGCTATGCGTGACATAATACTGTGCAAAACGGCAAAATCCGTGATCTGAGATGCGGCATCCGCGGGAAATGAAGTACATAAGGCGCTTTTCGACGGCTTTTAAGAGCCCGTCTAATGTGCTCACGTCCTCCCCCGCCGTCTCGCCCAAACGCCGCAAATACGCTTCGTCGAGCGTGAAGAGCTTATCGGGGCGGAAGGTGGGAGCGACGAGCGTTCCGCCGTATTTGCCGTGGGCCAAAAGGTCGTCGCAGGGGTCGTCCGTCGTGGCGACGAACTCCACCTTGTACTGCTTCAAAAGAGTGGAAACAGAGATATTCTGAAGCTTTTCATTGGTGGCGTCGAAGATGCGGTCGGCGCTCTCCGCGCTCAGCGATTCGAAGATGCCGAACACTTGCTGAAGCTCCATGTGCGTCCAATAGTAGAGCGGGTTCCCCGCGAGCTTTGGAAGGACGGAGGCGTAGGCACGGAACTTTTCGCGCCAGGAGTTGTTGCCCGTGATGAGCTCCTCCCCCACCCCCGAAAGGCGCATCGCCCGCCATTTATAGTGATCGCCCGAGAGCCAGAGTTCGCCGATGTTTTGGAACTTGGCGTCGTCTTTGATCTTATACTGATCGAGATGGCAGTGATAGTCGATGATGGGAAGGTCTTTGACTTCCGAATAGATCTTTTTCGCCGACTCATTGTTCAAAAGCAGGTCGGACCCGAAGAAAGATTTCATAATTTCTCCTTATTTGTTGTCTGATTGCACGCTCAAAGTTTCCAGGTCTCTTTCCAGCGGAGAACTGGCCTCTCCCCTTCCCAATCGAGAGGCAGGAACACATAGTCGGCGAGCGAGGTGTTGCAGGCTTCCGACATATGGATGGCGATTTTCATCGCCTCTTCGCGGTCGCGGACGGGGTCGAGCCCGAGGTCTTTGAGCTTTGCCATGATCTTTTTCTGCGTGGCGGGGTCGGGACGGAGATCGCCCGTGTAGCTCCAATCGTTGAGCTCGGGCATCCACCTGTCGCCGAGATACAGATACTGCCCGTTCACCTCGATGACGCAGGTGCCCTGCGAGTGAAAGGTGGTGCGGCTTGCGTCGCCCTCTGAAAGGTCGCCGAGGACGGTGTAGCCGCGGAGCGGGTCGTCGGAGACAGCCACTTCCGAGGGGTTGGGGCGATAGCCCGTCATGCCGCTCGTGATGAGGTAATGACGGCCATTCCGCACGAAATGGGTGGGCGCTTCGCGCGTTTCGGGCGGCTTTCTGCCCGAGTAGATGGCGACAGGCTCCCCTTCCACCTCAGTATAGTCGGCGGAAAGGTGCGCGCCCAGAAGATCGGTGTGGTCTGCCTCGAAATAGATGTAGGCATTGCCCGCTTTGTCCTTCCAAAGGTCGAAGTCACCGCACTTGCGGCCGTACGGGAAATAGCGGCCGTTCACGATGGTGTAGGGGCCTTTGAGGGCGTCCGCCGTGAGGACGGCGTAGTGCGAATCGTCGCAGTATTTGAGCCAGAGGACGTACTTTTTCGTCTTCTCGTTGAAGAGAAGGTGCGGGCGGTCGAGATGGCGCGCGGGATGCAGGATGCTCTCCTTGTTTTCAAGGTCGGGCGGCACGATGAGCCCTTCGTCCTGCCAATTCATGAGGTCGTTCGAGGAATAGAGACGCACGCCCCACGTCCAGACTTCGTCCTCGCCCGTTGTGAACTCTTTATTCTCCCCGATCCAATAGAATGTGCCTTTCTCAAAGAAAAGCTGTGCCCCGTGCGCCTGAATGCGCTTTCCGTTCGTGTCGTACCACGGATGACCCGGGTGAATTTTGTTATACATTTATAATTTTTCCCCGCCCGTCTTAATTATCTCTGCATAAAAATATGCCGAATCCTTCCAGATGCGTTTGCAGGATGGATAGTCAACAAACCACAGTCCGAATCGGGAATCGTAGCCGTCGCACCACTCCATGTTATCCATGAGACTCCAATGACAATAGCCGAGCACGGGAACGCCCTCCCCGACGGCGCGCTTGAGTTCATGCAGATAACGTTTCAGAAAGTCCATGCGCTGAGGGTCATGCACCTTGCCGTCCGTCATGACAAAGTCGCAACCGACAAATCCATTCTCAGAAATGACAACGGGTAATTTGTATCGCTGATACAAGAATCTGGGTCCCCAGTAGAGCGACAACGGTTCAATGGGCCAGCCGACCGCATTGCGCGGACTTCCGCGATCCGTCTCGGGATCGGGCGGAGTCAGTTTTTCGCCCGAGTAAATGTTGACACCGAAAAAGTCGAGCGGTTGATGAATGATCGAGCGTTCCTCCTCCGTTACCTTCCCGAACGTCTTTTCGTCAATATCGCCAAAGATCATCGCATCCGCCCAATGGCATTCGCCCGCATGCGGAAGGCCCTCCGCATTGAAGTCGGAAAAGGTCTTTTCGTAGGCACGTTCCGCATCCTTCTCGCTGTCGGGAATGACGGGAGAACATGTCGTCGCAAACCCGACAAGAGGCGGCAGAGCGGCACGCTCGCGGATCTCAGAAACGGCCTTCCCGTGCGAAATAAGAATGTTACGGCATACATGCTGCAGCGGTTCGCCCGAGAGACGCATAAAAGGAGGATGCACGGCGACCTGCCACGAAACAGGTCCGAAACAGACAGGCTCATTGATGGTGAACCAGTAACGCACCTTATCGGAAAGCGCATCGACAACAACGGCGACGTAGTGCGCAAACCAATCAGAGATGTCATCGTTGAGCCATCCGCCGTGTTCATACGCCCACATGGGAAGATCCCAGTGAAAGAGCGTGCACATAGGTTCAATACCAGCCTTTGTCAGCTCATCCACGAGCCGACGATAAAAATCAAGCCCCGTTTCATTGACCGTCCCGTCCGCATCGGAAATAACCCGCGGCCAGGAAACAGAAAAACGGTAGCACTTGAGCCCCATCTTTTTCATGCCCGCCACATCCTCTTCCATGCGATGATAATGATCGCTGGCAAACGCGCCGCTCTCATCGTGGCGAATATGCTCCTTGGTCATGACGTCCCATGTGCTCGGCACGCGACCGTCTTCATTGACGGCGCCTTCGACCTGATAGGAAGCAGTCGAGGCGCCCCACAGAAAATTCTCCGGAAATCTCATATTAATCTCCTATAAAACTCATTGCACTTATGCAATTCTACATAGACTGCTAAACTAAGAAAAACAACTTCAAAGTATTTTAATATCTCCGCTGTGGACTAGCGTGAACGTGTCCGGTATAATGACTGCGAACTCAGACCCCCGAATATGCCGAAAATCCGCCGTCCACGGGAATGACCGTTCCCGTCACAAATCCGCTTGCCCCATCATCCGCAAGCCACAAGAGCGCGCCCAAAAGATCGGACGGCTCCCCGAACTTCTTCATGGGCGTCGCCGCCAAGATCTTTCCCGTGCGCGCCGTGGGCGTGCCGTCCTCTTTGAACAAAAGCGCTCTGTTCTGATTGGTCACGAAGAACCCCGGGGCAATCGCGTTGCACCGAATCCCCTTGCTCGCAAAATGCACTGCAAGCCACTGCGTGAAGTTGCTGATGCCCGCCTTCGCCGCGGAATAGGCGGGGATCTTGGTGAGCGGGCGATAGGCGTTCATCGAGGAGATGTTGATGATGTTGCCGCCCGTCTTCAACATATCGGCAGCAAAGACCTGCGTGACGAGGAACGCCGTCGCGATGTTGAGGTCGAACACGAATTTGATCCCGCTCTCGTCGAGGGCGAAGAAGTCCTTCTGCGCTTCCTCGGCTGCCGTTTCATTGTCCGTCGTGGCGCGAGGATTGTTGCCGCCTGCGCCGTTGATGAGGAAGTTGACGGCGCCGAACGCTTCGTTGACTTCCTCTTTGGCAGCTTTGATGCTCTCTTTATCGAGGCAGTTGCAGCGGACGGCAATGGCGTTTTCGCCGAGCTCATCGGCGACAGCTTTGGCGGCATCGTAGTTGATGTCGAGCAAGGCGACTTTGGCGCCGCACTCAGCAAGGGCACGGGCGAATTCGCTCATGAGGACGCCGCCCGCACCCGTGACGGCGACGACTTTATCGCTTAAATCGACTTGAAAAGGCAGTTTCATAAGTTTCCTCCTGATTCTTGGCTTTGTTCCCCTATATGATAGCACATCGGACTGTTTTATTCTATCAAAATTGTAGGAATGATGACAAATTTTTGTTTTTTTCTTGCCGTGAGGGTCAATTTCCGCCGAGATCGCGCAAGAAAGCCGCTTTGAGGCGGGCTTCCTCCCCTTCCGCGTTTCCCTCTTTGACAAGTTCGAGGAAGGCGGGGAGCTGCGCCCACGAGGCTTCCTCGCTTCTTACGAGAATGGGATAGAAGAAGACGCCGTTTTCATTTGCCGCCCTCTCGTCGCCCGGGGCGTCGCCGCACATGACGGCGCTTTGGGGCGCGTACCCCTTTTTGAGGAGCTCTGAAATGCAGTGGGCTTTGGAGCCGTCCTGCTGGGTCGTGAGGACGTCGACGTGAGCAAGGAGGCCGCAGCGCGCCCACTCCTCCTCCACCGCCGCATAGTTGGCGCTGGAGACGACGGCGATATCGAAGGACTTGTGCGCCTCTTCGAGAACTTCTTTGACGCCGCGAAAGGCGGTTTTTTCCTCGTCGGTGAGTTCGCCGATCGCCTTGTTGACGGCGCGCGACCAGGCAAGCGCCTTGGAAAAGACGGGGTTTCCGGCGGCGTGAGCTTCGACGGAGCGCTCGGAAAGTTCTTTGCTCGTCTGTGCCCATCGGGAGAATGCCGCGACGTTTTGATCGTCGGGGAAGAGCTCCGTCAAAATGTGGGCGAGGCCCAAAAAGCGGTTGATGCCGCGCGTCATGGAAAAGAGGTTGATCTCGTTCCAGCGCTTTAAGGCGGCGTCGCGGCCCGCGCCCAAGCCCCACTCGTCGGCAAAACAGGGGCCGAAACAGCGGAAGTGCTTGATGTTCATGGAGTCCATCGCGCAGCCGTCGCTGTCGACGCAGAGAAGGAAGGGCTTGCGGCGGACAAACTCATGCAGCGATTGTGCCATCGTTAAAACCTCGTGTCGAGCATGCCGCAGAAGGCGTCGACGGGAGAGACGCCCGTAAATCCGCTCTTGCCTTCGAGTTTATCGAGGAAGGCGTCGACGGTCGCCTCGTTGGCATCATAGCAGTTGACGAAGGTCTTGATCTGCGGCACGTCCACCAAGTGGAAGGGGCAGTTGAAGGAGACGAAAACAGTCGGGATCTCGTTGACGTACCAGGGGTTATCCCACCCGCCCTTGCTGATCGCCCATTCGAGGCGCTGCGTCGTGCGCATCGTCGAAGAGACGTTCGCATAGCAGAGGACGAGGTCGTAGTTGTCGGTGAGCGCCGAGACGGACTGTTTGAGGCCGTAAGCGCCCCTGTTGCCCTTCTGCGAGAGGAGCTTGGTCGCTTCATCGCCGCCCTTTTGCATGAGCTCGACGATCTTGGCGACGGGGTCGACGTATTCGGTGACCGCAAAGCCGCGCGCCTCCAACTTTTCTTTGAGCTGATTTTTAAGTTTGGAGCCGTCCGCGCCCATGCCTGCGTGCGCCAGGATGGGCGGACTGGATACGGAGACCGCCTATACGCTCGGGGAGCTCTATGTGCAGCGCATCGAAAAGGCGGAGACCCTGACCGAGCTCGGGAAGCTTTCGCAAGCCATCAAACGGGACTATTGCAGGCGGGTGAAACAGCTCTCCGCGCCGAAGATCGACAATTTGTATGTGCTGAGATCGGCGGAATATGTGCAGAAGCACATCTATGAAAGGGTGACGGCAAGAGAGCTTGCGGAAAAAGCGGGCGTTTCGCCCGAGTATCTTTCGACGCTCTTTTCCGAGCACATGAAGTGCTCCATCCCGCAGTATATCGCGCGGCAGAAGATCTTAGAGGCCAAGAAGCTGCTGCGGTTCACCGAGAAGCCGCTTTCGGAGATCGCGGCGCTTCTCAATTTTTCCTCGCAGAGCTACTTTCAGGCGCAGTTCAAGAAGATACGGGGCATCACCCCTGCCGCCTACCGCGAAAAATACCGCATGGGGATACGGGGAGAGTGAAGTGTGCGCGGAGCCGCCCGCGCCGAAAAACGGCGCGGGCGGCGGGAACGGCGCAGGTAGAAAAGCGGCGCGGACATAAAAAGAATGGCGCGGGGCGC
>URMI01000053.1 GCA_900548845.1 uncultured Clostridia bacterium
GCCGTGCAGTGGAGAGAGGGGTTGAAATTGCCCGCCTCTTTTCCGCGCACCGTATCACGACCATCGCAGGCGCGCTCACCTTCTTTCTCGTTCTCTCCGTGGTCCCGCTCTTCTTCTGGCTCATCCTGCTCTTCGGAAGAGAAGGACTTCCCGAAGAGCCCGCATTCGAGCTCTTTGCATGGGCGGAAGAGCTTATTTCCTATTTGGTAAAGCACGCGGGGGAAGCCGCCTCGGGCGCGGGCGCCGTGCTTCTTTTGACGACGCTCTGGTCGGCATCCTCCTTTTTTTATCATCTGAGAAGGAGCGGCGAACTTCTTTCGGGCGTCTCCCGCCCGCACGGCGGGCTAAGAACGCGCCTCCTTGCTCTCCTGTTCACCCTTGCGGTCGTCGTGCTCCTCGGCAGCGTCATCGGGATGTTTGTGCTCTTGGGGAACCTCATCCATCCGCTGCCGCAGCCACTCAACGGTATATTGAAGATACTCTTTCTGTTTTGCGGGAGCTTTCTTGCCGCCATGCTCTTGAACTTCTACGCGGCGCCCAAGAAAGCAGCGAAAAAGAGAGGGAAAGAAAGCCTGCTTGTCGCCGTTCTGTGGCTCGGGGCGAGCGCCGTCTTCCTCGTCTATGCCCGCTTCGGGAACAAGGAGCAGCTGTACGGGGCGCTGTCTCTCGTTATCGTGTTCTTTCTCTATCTGTATTGGATGATGATCTGCTTTGCGGCGGGGCTGATCCTCGGCAAAAATGGGGGATTGACAAAACGCAAAAAGGGGAGTAAAATAGATGGGAATGAACCTATGGAGGACTGTATGACAAAAGTAAACGACCTTCCCTACAGCCGCGTGACACTCGAAGAGATACAGGCGGCCTTTGAGACCTTTTTCGCAGCAGCCGAAAAGGCAAAGAGCGCGGATGACATGCTCACGGCGCGCCAAGAGCTCATCGCCCGCCGCAGCAAATTCGACACGGCATACTGCCTTGCCAACATCCGCTTCACGCAGAACACCGCCGATCCCTTCTACAAAGGGGAGATGGACTACTACGACGAAGTGTATCCGCTCGTTCACAACGAACTTGCAAAGTACTTCCGCGTGATGCTCGAAAGTCCCTTCCGCAAGGAGATGGAGGCAGCGCTTGGGACTGTACTCTTCAAGGGCTTCGAATGCGCGGTCAAGGCGCACTCGGAAGAGATCGTCGAAGACGAGCAGCAGGAAAACGCCCTGACGACGGAGTATTCCCAGCTCATGGCGGGCATGCTCTTCGACTGGCAGGGCGAGAAGATCCCGCTCACCGTGCTCCGCGGGAAGCTGGAAGACCCCGATCCCGCCGTCAGAAAGGCGGCAGCGGATGCGATCGGTCTCGGCCTTCAGGCGAACAAGCAAAAGCTCGACGAGATCTACGATAAACTCGTGCACATCCGCGACAGGATGGCGAAAAAGATGGGCTACCACAATTATGTGGAGCTCGGCTACTACCGCATGGGCAGGACGGGTTATACGCGGGAGATGGTGGAAGCCTTCCGCGCCAACGTGAAGGGATCGCTCGTGCCCGTCGTGAGCGCGCTCAAAGAGCGCATCAAGGGGGAAATGGGGCTCGATACCTTCCGTTTCTCGGATAACGACGTCTACACCAAAGAGGGGAACCCGCCCTTCACGCTCACCATTCCGGAAGCCTTCTCGGAGGCGAGCGGGATGTATCACGAGATGGACGGCGAGATCGGCGCCTTCTTCGACAGCATGACGGAGGCGGGCGCACTCGACGTCGAGAGCCGTCACAACAAGGCGGGCGGGGGCTACTGCACCTTCATCGGCGACTACCACCAGCCCTTCATCTTCGCCAATTTCAACGGCACGACGGCGGACGCAGACGTGCTGACGCATGAATTCGGGCACGCCTACGCCTCGCACTGCATCGATGTGGGCGGCGTCGACTACGATATCGACGTGGGCGGCATGGAGACGGCGGAATGTCATTCCATGAGCATGGAATTTTTGTGCTGGCCGTATATGCGGCGCTTCTTCGGCGAACGGGAACGCGGCTACCGCTACAAGCACCTTGCCGATGCGCTCTCCTTCATCCCGTACGGCTGCATCGTGGACGAATTCCAGCATCTCGTCTACGAACATCCCGACTGGACGCCCGAGGAGCGCGACAAGGCGTATTTAGAGCTTGAGAAAGCATACCGCCCTTACCTCACCTACGAGGGCATTCCCTATCTCGATGAGGGCACAAGATGGCAGTATCAGGCGCATATCTTTGAAAGCCCGTTCTACTATATCGACTACTGCCTTGCGCAGACGGTCGCCTTCGGGTTCCTCGTGCTCTCGCAGAAAGACCACGACGAAGCGCTCCGCCGCTACAAACAGTTCGTCTCGGCGGGCGGCACGATTGCCTTCCGCAGCCTCGTCGAAAGAGCAGGGCTTGCCGATCCCTTCGGCGAAGGCACGCTCCAGAGCCTTGCCGAGGAAGTTTCGCGCATCCTTGAGGCCGTCAAACCGTAACAAAGCATGAAAAACGCCGTCCTGCAAAGGACGGCGTTTTGATATGGTCAGACTTATAAAACTCTCACGCGGATGACGCCCGAGACGCGGCGGATGAGTTCGACCGCTTCGGGGCTCAACGTATCGTCGAGATCGAGGACGAGATAAGCGTACTCGCCGCGGCTCTGATCCTGCATGTGGGCGATGTTGACGCCCTGGGAAGAGACGATCGCAAGGATCTTGGACAAGATCTCTTTGACGTTCTTATGATGCACGCACACACGGGAGACGCTTGTTCTCGGCATGGACACGGCGGGATAGTTGACGCTGTTGGTGATATTGCCGTTTTCGAGATAATCGGTGAGCTGCTTCGCGGCCATATAGGCGCAGTTGTCCTCCGCTTCGGGCGTGCTGGCGCCGAGGTGGGGCACGCAGAGGATGTTCTCGCGGCCCAAAAGCTTCTCATCGGGGAAGTCGGTGATATAGCGGGAGACCTTGCCGCTTGCAACGGCTTCGATCATGGCGTCCGGATCGACGAGATCGCCGCGCGCGTTGTTGATGATGACGACGCCGTCCTTGCAGGCAGCAATGGCGTCTTTGCCGATCATGCCCTTCGTCGCAGGCGTGAGGGGAACGTGCAGCGTGATATAGTCGCAGTTTGCAAAGATCGCGGAAAGCTCCGAAGTGAACTTGACGCGGTTATTGATGAGCCATGCGTTCTTGACGGAGATGTAGGGATCGTAGCCCATGACGGACATGCCGAGGTCGATCGCGGCATTGGCGACCATCGCGCCGATCGCGCCGAGGCCGATGACGCCCAGCGTCTTCCCGAGCACTTCTTGCCCTGCGAACTTGCCTTTTCCCTTCTCGACGAGCTTCCCTACGCCCTCCTGCCCTTTGAGCGACTGCACCCAGTTGGCGCCGTCGACGACCTTTCTGCCGCCGAGGAAGAGCTCGCAGAGGACGAGCTCCTTCACCGCATTGGCGTTGGCGCCCGGCGTATTGAAGACGACGATGCCCTGTTCGGTGCATTTCTCGATGGGGATGTTGTTGACGCCCGCGCCCGCGCGCGCCACGGCGAGCAGATCTTCGCCGAGGGGATAGTCGTGCATCGCAAAGGAGCGGAGGATGATGCCGTCGGGGTTCTCGACGCTGTCGGAATACTCATAGCCGCGGAAGGTCTCGTCGGCGATGGGGCTGATGGAATTGAGCTTTAAGATCTTCATTTGTTTTCCTCCTCGAACTGCTTCATGTACTCAATGAGCGCCTTGACGCCTTCGACGGGCATCGCGTTGTAGATGGAGGCGCGCATGCCGCCCACCAGCCTGTGACCTTTGAGCGAGACAAGGCCGTGCTCCGAAGCGCCCTTGATGAAGGCGGCGTCGAGGTCTTTGTCGGGAGTAACAAAGGGCACGTTCATGATGGAGCGGTACTTCTTCTCCACATGGTTGGAATAGAAGGAGGAGTTGTCGATGAAGTCGTATAAAAGCCCCGCCTTATATTCGTTGACCTCGTTGATGGCTTTGATGCCGCCGAGCTTTTTCAGGCGGCGAAGCACGAGCGTCGCCATATAGATGGAAAAGCAGGGAGGGGTGTTGTAGAGGCTGTTGTTCTCGTCCTGCACCTTCCATTTGAGCATGGTGGGGCAGATGGGAAGGGGATCTTGGATGAGATCGCGCTTTGCGATGACGAGCGTCACGCCTGCGGGGGCGAGGTTCTTCTGTGCGCCCGCATAGATGACGCCGAACTTTTTGACGTCGATCTCACGGGAGAGGATATCGGAAGACATATCGGCGACGAGGGGAGCCTTCGTTTCGGGGAACTCCACATAGCGCGTGCCGAAGATGGTGTTGTTTGCGCAGATGTGCACATAGTCGGTGTCTTCGCGGAAGGGGATGTTCTTCACGTCGGGGATATAGGTGTACGTCTTATCCTCGGAGGAAGCGACGCATGCGGCGTCCCCGTAAATTTTGCCTTCCTGGAAGGCTTTCTTGGCGAAATTGCCCGTGACGACATAGTCCGCCTTCCCCTTGTGCATGAGGTTGAGGGGAACGGCTGCGAATTGCTGGCTCGCGCCGCCCTGCACGAAGATGACCGCATAGTCGTCGGGGATATTCAGAAGCTCGCGCAAAAGCGCGCTCCCTTCGTTGACGATCTCTTCAAACTTCTTGTTGCGGTGCGAGATCTCCGTGACGGACATCCCGGTGCCCGCAAAATCCAGAAACTCCTTCTGCGCTTCCTCAAGCACCTCAAGAGGCAGTGCGGAAGGGCCTGCGGAAAAGTTATAAGCTCTCATAATGACCTCCCTGAATTATAAAATTATTCGCGGAAACCGTATAAAACAGGTGTTTCCCGCGTATAAGTTACTAAAATCTATTATAGACCTTCTCGCCCTGTTTGGCAAGCATTTGAAGACATTTTTTTGGCGTTCCTGCCCAATGCCACAAAATATGGGCAAAATCGCAAATTCCGCGTAAAAATGTAGGAAAAAGATATTTACTTTTATGCGTTTTTCGTGTAAAATAGAGAAAGGTATGCACCTTGCATACCCCTCCTTCGGAATGCTTCACGCCGAGCGTGAAAAGATAGAAAACAAGATAAATTCGTCCGTGCGGGCACTCAACAGGGAAAGGAAAGCTCTTTTCTCTCTTCTTTGTTGTGCCCGAGGGCAAAGGAGCCATTTTTGGAGAAAGACAAGAAACAGGAAGGGCGGAGCGCCATCGAACTTGCCATCTTGAACGGCATCGAGGCGTATAACCGCGAACAGGCAAAGAAGAATGCGGGAGCCGCTGCAAAGAGCGAAGAAAAGCAGGACGCGAAGCTCTTCGGCAAAGAGGCGATGGAAGAGGCGGGGCTCAAGCCCAAACGCCGCTCCCGCGCAAAGGGAAAGGGCACCAAGCTCCCCGAAAACAAAGAAGAGGGGAAACAGCCCGTAAAAGAGCAGCCAGCAAAACAGCCCGTAAAAGAGCAGAAAGCTGTGCAGCAGCCCAAAAAACGCGGCGAAAAGGCGCAGGCTGTGCCAGCTCCCAAACAGAATGCAAAAGAGAAGGCGCCTCAGAAGGAGAAAGGCCAGCGCGGCAGAAAAAAGAGACCCGTCAAAGTACTCTTCTTTGGCGGCGTCGGCGAGATCGGCAAGAACATGACCGCCATCGAGTACGGGAACGACATCATCGTCATCGACGCGGGCATCATCTTCCCGACCGAAGAGATGCCGGGCATCGACCTCGTCTTCCCCGATATCACCTATCTCGTCCAGAACAAGAACAAGATCCGCGGCGTATTCCTCACGCACGGGCATGAGGATCACATCGGCGGCGTGCCGTATCTTATGAAGGAGCTCGATCCTTCGACGCCCGTGTACGGCTCCAAGCTCACGCTGGCGCTCGTCGACAACAAGCTCCGCGAACACCGCTTAAACAACGTCATCGAACAGACCGTCGCGCCGCACGACCGCATCAAGGCGGGGTGCTTCACCGTCAACTTCGTCAACGTCAATCACTCCATCGCGGGGGCGATGGCGCTCGCCGTGGAGACTCCCTACGGCATCATCTTCCACAGCGGCGACTTCAAGATCGACTTAACGCCCGTTGCAGGCAAGCCCATCGACCTTGCGGAGATCGCAGAGTACGGCAAGAAGGGCGTGCTCCTCTATCTTGGGGAGTCGACCAACATCGAACGCCCCGGCTACACGATGAGCGAAAAGGTGGTGGGGACGACGCTCGAGCATCTCTTTGCGGAGAACGCAGACCGCCGCATCATCATCGCAACGTTCGCTTCCAACGTCCATCGCTTGCAGCAGATCATCGACATTGCCGTCAAATTCCGCCGCAAGGTGGCGTTCTCGGGGCGCAGTATGTTCAACGTCGTCGAAGCTGCCCTCAAGATCGGGGAAATGACCATCCCCGAAGGCGTCATCGTCGACGTCGAAAAGACCAAGAATTATTTCGACCGCGAGATCGTCATCATCTCCACCGGTTCGCAGGGCGAGCCCATGAGCGCGCTCACACGCATGGCGGCGGGCGAATTCAACAAGGTGACCATCGGCTCCAACGATACGATCATCATCTCGGCAAGTCCCATCCCCGGCAACGAGCGCATGATCTACAGCGTCATCAACAACCTCTACAAA
>URMI01000054.1 GCA_900548845.1 uncultured Clostridia bacterium
TCCGATCTAGCAGGTCGCATGGGAAAAGTAAAATGATTTTACAAAAAAACAGCTTCCCGAATGCAAGGGAAGCCGTTTATTTTTACTTTTTGTCGTCGCCGAACTCGGAGAAGGGATCGTCGTCGGACGAGGGCGAGGACGAAGAGCCCGATGAACTTCCGCCCGATGCGCCGTAATTCCCGCCCGAAGGGCCGCCGAAGCCTTCGAAGGGATCAGGGCCGTTCTGCGGGCCGCCCGAGCCGTAACCGCCGTTTCCGGGGCCGTAAGGACCGTAAGGCGGCTGGTTATAGCCATTCCCTCGCATATACGCCTGCGTGCGGCGGCGGATGTAGTCGTTATAATCGACGGGAGCGTTGTTGCGCACCGCGAAGATGGTGAAGCCGCGGAACGGGAGCACTGCCGAAAGGAAGGCTAACAGGATGGGTCCGCGCGCATAGTACTTGCGGAAGAAGGAAACGTACAGGACGCAGAAGAAGACGATGACGAAGAACCAAAGAAGATAGGCAACGAGACTGCCGTAAGTGATGGCAGGATCGATCCATGACGGCATTGCATCATCGTTGGGGACTCCCGATAAGACCCCGTCCTCAATTTCAAGCGTGCGGTACTGCGGGAAAAAAGAGATGATGACGGCAACAAAGACAAACAGCTGCAAAGCGACGTATAAGATCTCCGAGATCATCGCATACAGCCCGACGCGCTTCATCTTCTGCCCGAAAAACTGCGTTTCGCCCGCAAGTTTGCCCGCATAATAGGTGTTGAAGAAGGGCAAAAACGCCATCCAGCGATGTTTGAGCCCCTGCTTTTTGGCAAGTTTATTGAGTCCAATGCCGCCGAACACGAGCAGGATGAGATAGACGCCCAAAGTTCCCAGCGCGGCAAACAGATAGCAGCTCAAGGCGACATTGCAATAATCGTAAATGTTCTGAATGTCGGGTTTGATGATGAGGTTGATGATATAGTCCATGAAGAACATGGGGACATTAAACAGATCAAAAAATTCCATCGTTCCTCCCTATGGAAGCAGTTCGGTAATGCCGTAGTCGGCGCTTACGAGGACGAGCCCGTGCGGGGGCATCGTCACCGAGAGCGCGCTTCGCTCCCCCGTTTCAAAGGCGCGCGTGATCCCCTCCTGCTTGCCGCAGCCGACCGCGAACAGCTCGCCTGCGAGGATGCGCACCATGTTGTATAAAAACCCGTTCCCCGTGACCCGCACCGAATAGAGCGTGCCCGACGGGATGGCGGTTTTTTCAGTGTTAACAGAATAGAGCGTCCGTATGCTCGTCCTGGACGTATAGCCGGACGCGCGGAAGGCGGAAAAATCATGCTCCCCTTCCAACAGTTTTGCAGCTTCCCGCATCAGGGCTATATCGGGCTGCCTTTTGAGCCGCGCCGCATAGCGGGAATAGAGCGGAAGTTCGGTCTCCGCAAAATAAGCGTTGTAGCAGTATGTCTTGCGCTTTGCCTGCCGCGTGACGTCGAACGCTTCGGGCGCTTTGCAGCTTCTTAACACTTTGACATCGGGCGGAAGCTGAATGTTAAGGCATTCCCTGAGCTTTTCGGGCGGGATGCCTTCGGGGAAGTCCCCTTCGACGACCTGCCCCAGGGCGTGAACGCCTGCGTCCGTCCTGCCGCTTGCAGTCAAGGTAACGCGGCGGGAAAAGGCGCGATAGGCTGCCTCTTCCATCTCTTCCTGCACCGTGCGGGCGTTCGGCTGACGCTGCCAGCCCGAAAACGCGGTACCGTCGTAACTGACTAAGAGCAGCGCCTTCATATCGTCACTCCGAGATAGACGTTGAGGAGCACCACGCCCGTGATGAGCGCGGCTCCTGCAAGGAATGCAAGGAGATCGCGCCAGGTGAAGCGAAGCTTTTTATACTTGGTGCGCTTTCTGCCGCCCGTGTAGCAGCGGGCTTCCATCGCGTCGCCGAGCTCCTCTGCCCGACGGAAGGAGGAGAGCAGCAGCGGGATGAGCACGGGGATGACCGCCTTGACGCGGCTTACGAGCCCGCCCGATTCAAAGTTTGCCCCCCTCGCCTTCTGCGCATTCATGATGCGCTCCGTTTCGTCGATGAGGATGGGGATATAGCGGAGGGCGATGCTCATGATCTGCGCGAGCTCGCGCACCGGGAAGCGGATGAGCGTGAGCGGAAATAAGAGGCTCTCAATGCCGTCCGTGAGCGCCACGGGCGTCGTCGTATAGGTGAGGAGCGACGAGCAGGTGATGAGCAGCACGAGGCGGATGACGAGGAAGACGCTGAAGAGGATGCCCTCTTTCGTGATCGTGAAGATCCACCACTCCGCATACACCGTCTCTCCGTTGTAAAAGAGGAGGTTGAGGAGCGTCGTGAAGACGATGAGAAAGAGGATGCCCTTGATCGCTTTGAAGACGCGGAGAACGGGCACGCGGGAGAACCCGATCGCGAATGCTAAAACAAGAAAGCAGCAGGCGAGCCCGTAAAAATTCTTCGCGAGGAAGATCGCCACGATATAGGCGATGAGGAAGACGATCTTGAGGCGGGGGTCCAAGTTGTGGACGTAAGACTTCGTCGGATAATATTGCCCGAAGGCGACGTCTTTCATCATACGCTGCCCCCTTTCCCTTGAAGGGCAAGGGCTTTTTTCAGGAAGTCTTCCGTCGTGAAATCACATTCAAGCCGGATGCCGTACTCTTTGAGCGCGAGACAAATTTTTGCGGTGAGCGGCACGTCGAGCCCGAGAGAGAGCAGTTCTTCCGCATGGAGGAAGAGTTCTTTGGGGGGCAGAACGTATTTGACTTCCCCGTCCGAAAAGACAGCGACGCGCGTGCAGTTTTCGGCGATCTCGTCCATATCGTGCGAGACGATGATGATGGTCTTGCACCACGAGGCGTGCAGGCGGTGCAGAAGCTCCATGACTTCTTGTTTGCCCAAAGGGTCGAGGCCTGCGGCGGGCTCGTCCAAAACCAGAATTTCGGGCTTTGTGACGATGACGCCCGCAATGGCGACGCGGCGCTTCTGCCCGCCCGAAAGATCGAAGGGAGACATCTCCTTCACTTCGTCGTAGTTGAGCCCGACGATGGTGAGCGCGTCGCGGACGGCGCTTTCCACCTGTTCCTTCGTCGGCTTTTCGGGGGCGAAGTTCTTATAGCCGAAGGCGACGTCTTCAAAGACGGTTTCGGCAAAGAGCTGGTATTCGGGATACTGCATCACCATGCCGACTTTGCTGCGAAGGGCGTTGAAGTCCGTCTTCTTGTCGGTAAGGTCGAACTCCCCCACCCGGAGGACGGTATTCGAAGGCGGAGATTTGCGCTTCTTTTTGTACTTCTTCAAAGAGGTCGGAACGCGGAGAAGCGCGTTGAGATGCTGCACGAAAGTGCTCTTCCCGCTGCCCGTATGCCCGATGATGCCGAAAAACTCCCCTTCTTCCACGGAGAGGGAAACGTCCTTCAAAGCCGCCGAAGAAAAGGGTGAGCCGGGGTTATAGGTGTAGCTCAAATGCTCTGCTTGGATACGCATGCGGCGATCTCCTTTGCAAGTGAGCTTGCGTCCAAGGTGTCCCGAACGGGCATCCCGGCCGCGCGCAGTTCCTTGCAGATGCGCCCGATGAGGGGCAGCGTAAGGTTATAGGTAAGAAGCTCTTCGTGGCGCTCGAAGATGTCGTCGGGTGTGCCCTGCATAACGATCTCGCCGCGGTTCATGACGATGGCGCGCGTCGCACGCAGCGCTTCTTCCATGAAGTGCGTGATGAGGAGCACGGTGATGCCCTCATCGCGGTTGAGGCGGGTGACGACGTCGATGATCTCGCGCCGCCCCTTCGGATCGAGCATCGCCGTCGACTCGTCGAGAATGAGCACTTTGGGCATGACGGCAAGCACCCCTGCGATCGCGATGCGCTGCTTCTGCCCGCCCGAAAGACGGGAGACCGTTGCATGGCGGAACTCCTCCATGCCGACCGCTTTTAAGGCAAAGTCGATGCGGCGGCCGATCTCCTCGCGCGGAAGGGCGATGTTCTCGGCGCCGAAGGCGATGTCGTCCTCCACGATGGAAGCGACCGTCTGATTGTCGGGGTTCTGGAAGACGATGCCGACCTGCTTGCGGATATCGAAGAGGTTCTTGTTCGTCAATTGTTCGCCGAAGACGCGGATGGCGCCCCCGTCCGCTTCCAAAAGCCCGTTCGTGAGGCGGGCGAGCGTTGATTTGCCGCTGCCGTTGTGGCCCAGAATGGCGACAAACTCCCCTTGCTCCACGGAAAAATTTAAGTTTTTGATCGCAAACGCCCCGCCCTCTTCATAAGAAAAGCTGACGTTTTCGAATTCGATCGCTTTCATATCCCTCGTAAATTGCGGGCGCACAAAACCCATCGGCGGCGCCCGATCTGCCTATATTATAGCAAACGCATGGCATAAATACAATGAAAATGCCGTGAAAGTTTATGAAATACTTGGAAATGCCGTCCCGTGCGGCAAAAGCAGAACCCCGCCGCGGCGGGGAAGAGTTACATATTCTGCATGCCGCGTTTGCCCTTGGAGAGCTTTTTGACGGAAGTCCTGTGTTCTTCGCCCGCGAACAGGCGCACGAGGTTCTTGCGGTGCGCGAACCAGGTGAGGAAGTTGAGAAGGAGCAGCAGCATGAAGATGAGGATGACCCAGACGTTCTGAAGCTCTGCCTCATAGCGGAGGAAGAAGATGACGCCCTGCCAAAGGGAAAAACCCGTGACGCCGAGGAGAGAGCCCATGGAGCCCCACTCCGTTACGGCGATGAAGAGAAGGACGCAGACGAGCCACAAAAAGGCGACTGCCGCAAACCAACCCTGTTCGCAGCCGAGCGTGAACCAGAAGAGCCCGAGCGTCGAGGCGATGCCCTTGCCGCCGCGGAAGCGCATCGTGACGGGCCAGATATGCCCGATGATGACGAATACGCCGCAGAAATAGCGGGTGAAGTCGGAAACGACGACGTCCGTCCCCGCAAATACATAGCCGCGGAAGATGAAATAGCTCACAAGCGCGGGAACGCCGCCCTTCGCAACATCGAGAAGGAAATTGACGAGCCCCACTTTGAGGCCGAATTCGCGGCTCATGTTCATGGTACCCGGGTTGCCGCTGCCGATCTTGTGCGCATCCTTGTGCTTGGTGCGGGCGATGATCATGGCAAAATTGACGCACCCCACAAAGTAGCACACGAGCGCCATCAGCACAAACCAATACCAATTTTGAGAAAAGGTCAGCTCCTGCATACAAGCTCCTCAGTCGTCCTTCTTGTTGCGCACCTGGATGCGGATGGGCGTACCCGAAAAATCGTACGCCTGACGGATGACGTTTTCGAGATACCGCGCATAGGAAAAGTGCAGGAGCGTCTCGTCATTGACCATGAGCACGAAGAGCGGCGGCGCGACGGAGACCTCAGACGCATAGTAAAGCTTTAATCTCCTGCCCTGATAGGAAGGCGGTTCGGAGATGCGCATGGCGTCCATCAGAAGATCGTTGAGCGCTCCCGTCGGGATGCGGAAATGCGCATGGTCGTACGCCTCGCGGGCAAGTTTTAAGACCTTTTCCGCGCGTTGGCCCGTCTTTGCCGAAATGTAGACGGACTTGAAGTAGTCCATGAATTTGAGATCTTCTTTGAGTTTCGCTTCAAACGTCTCGATGGTGTGGGTATCCTTTTCGACGAGATCCCACTTGTTCATGACGATGACGGAAGGCTTGCCCTCTTCGTGCACCATGCCGATGATGCGAACGTCCTGCTCGGTGAGACCTTCCACGGCGTCCACGACGAGCACGGCAACGTCCGCCCGTCTCACGGCGTCAAAGGCGCGGAGAACGGAATAGTATTCGACGTTGTCCTCGACGGAGCGCTTGCGGCGGATGCCCGCCGTATCGATGATGACGTACTTTTCGCCGTCCCGCTCGAAGGGGGTATCGATGGCGTCGCGCGTCGTGCCTGCAATGTCGGTGACGATGGTGCGTTCCTCGCCCAAGATGCGGTTGACGAGCGAGCTCTTGCCCGCATTGGGCTTGCCGACGACGGCGATGCGGAGGGCGTCGCCCCCCTCTTCCTCCCCTTCTTCGAAGGAAGAGACGGCTTCGTCCAAAACGTCGCCGATGCCGCGCGAATGCTCGGCGGAGATGCCGAAGGGCTCCCCGAGGCCGAGCGAATAAAATTCGAAGAGTTTATCCCGCGAGTATTCGTCGAGCTTGTTGACGACGAGGACGACGGGCTTGCGGCTGCGGCGGAGATAGTCCGCGACGTCGTAGTCGGAGCTCGTCAGCCCCTCCCTGCCGTCCACGAAGAAGAGGATGACGTCGGCAGTCTCGACGGCGAGCTTCGCCTGAGAGGCGATCTGCTTCCACATGACGTCTTCGCTCTTTAATTCGATGCCGCCCGTATCGACGAGCGTAAAGGGCTTGCCGCGCCACTCTGCCGAGGCGTAGATGCGGTCGCGTGTGACCCCCGGGCGGTTCTCGGTGATGGAGAGCTTGCGCCCGATGACTTTATTGAAGAATGTGCTCTTGCCGACGTTCGGCCTGCCGACAATGGCGATGAGATGCTGCATAAATCCCTCCTTTTAAGGGGTGTTGAGTGTAAAATTACGTCGTGATGTACGCGCCGTCCTCGCCGTCCGTT
>URMI01000055.1 GCA_900548845.1 uncultured Clostridia bacterium
CCCTACACGACGCTCTTCCGATCTGCTCGCGGGCGCTGTCTCTGCCGTCTCCGCTGCGGGCGGGGCGGGCGTAGCTTCGGGCGCGCTTTTCAGCATTTTGCGGAGGGTGAAGATCATCGTGAGGAAGCTTGCAAGCCCTCCGATGAGGTTGGAGATCGGCTCGGCGATGAACACGCCGTTGACGCCGAGCGTGCCGATGCGGGGCAGCAGAAGGGTGAGCGGCACGACGATGATGATCTTGCGGAAGAGCGAGAAGAACACCGCCTGTTTCGCCTTGCCAAGCCCGACGAAGGTGCTCTGCCCCGTGAATTGGAACGCCATGAAGAAGAAGCCGAAGAAATACAGGTGCATGGCGGGCACGCCGAGGTCGAGGAGCTCTTGATCTTCCACGAAGATGGAAAGGAGCGGGCGCGGGAACAGGAAGAGGATGAGCCAGACGAGCGCCATATAGACGATGCCGATGACCGCCGTGAACGCCATCGCGTTCCAGATGCGCCGATATTGCCCTGCGCCTAAGTTATAGCCGATGACGGGCTGCGAAGCGTTCGTCAGCCCCTGGATGGGCAAAGAGACGACGTCGCGCAGGGAGTTGAGCGCCGTCATGATGCCGATATACATATCGCCGAGCATGACGCCGCCCACGCTCTTTAAGGTCGCGTTGCAGGCGATCTGCACGGCTCCGTTGGAGGCGTTCATCACAAAGCCCGTCGTGCCGAGCGCAATGATGCTCTTGAGGATCCGCGCTTCGGGCTTGAAATATTGTTTGCGGAGGCGGAGCGTCGTCTTCTTCCCGCAGAGGAAGAGCAGCACCCACGCCGCCGAGACTGCCTGCGAGAGGACGGTCGCGATGGCGGCGCCCTTGACGCCGAGCCCGAAGGTGAAGATGAAGAGGGGATCGAGCGCGATGTTGACGACCGCCCCCGCCGCGACTGTGATCATGCCGTACTTGGTGTAGCCCTGCACGTTGATGAAGCCGTTCATGCCCGTTGCGAGCATCACGAGCGGCGTGCCGATGAGATAGATGTTGAGGTATTCTGCGGCGTAGGGGTACGTTGCGTCGCTCGCGCCGAAGAGATAGAGGATGGGCTTCATGAGGGGATAGCACAGCGCCATTACGAGGAGGGAGCAGCCAAGCAGCGCCGTGAAGGTGTTGCCCATGATCTTTTCGGCGTGCGCCGTCTCGTGACGGCCGCGGTCGATGGAACAGAGGGGCGCGCCGCCCGTGCCGAAGAGGTTGGTGAAGGCGAGGACGAGCGTCACGATGGGGAAGGTGAGCCCCAGCCCCGTGAAGGCGTTCGCGGAATCTTCGGGGAGATGCCCGATGTAGATGCGGTCGACAAGGTTGTAGAGCATCTGCACGAGCATGGCAACGGTCATCGGCACGGCGAGCCGCACAATGTGTTTTCTGACGCTTCCCTTTGAGAAGTCGTTTTTGATATCGTCGGATGTGTTCATGGTCTGGATTCGGGTGGGGCGGTGAGGAGGCAAGGAGGTTGGCGGTTGCCCTGGCAATTACTCCTTCCGCCGCGCGCCCGCTCTGCAGGCGCGCGGCACCTCCCTCTTATATAGGGCTCCCGCAAAGATTTTGCGAAGCAAAAGATTTGTGGGAAGAGGGCGAGGGAGGCAAGGGAATTACCGCTTTCTCAATTACTGAGCCGAGCAGGGTTCCCCTGCGCTGGCTCCCCCAATTTGTACCATACTTGGTACTTATTGTCAAATAAAGACAAAAAAGTTCGCGGGCGATAACGATGCTTAAAATCGCGGCGGATCGCCCCTCACGGCATTGATTTTCGCGCAGCGAAAAGAAATGCGTGAACCCTATTTCTTATACGCCCCTCTTGCGTGGAGGATCCAAAGAGATCGGTCGAGGGGGTCGACGCCCACGCGCTCGCGCGCTTCGCCCACGCCCTCGGGGCAGGGGTAATATCCTTTGAGCTTCAAAAGGAACGCCGCCCTGCCGCCCGAAAGAGAGGCGGCGAGCTCGTTGAGCCCGAACGTCTCGCCCGCGGGGATGTCGGCTTCCAGCGAAAATGCGCCGCCTTCCACGACGGGGGGATCGAGAACGGCGCGGCGCTCCCTGAGCGCCGAAAGGAGCTTGCCCATCGCCTGTTCGGGCGCGGTGAGGGAAAGGCGCAGGACGGGCTCCAAGAGCACGCTCCCCGCATTGCGGAGGCCGTCGTGGATGCCCATCGGGGTCGCGACAAAAAAGTCAAGGGGATGGGTGTGCTGCGGGTGGTCTTCGCCGTCCACAAGCGTCACTTTGAGGTCGGTCACCTTCCAGCCCAGCCGCCCCTGTTCCAAAGCGCGCGGCACCGAGACGCGGACGTGCTCCTGATAGCGGTAGGCGATCTTCTTTTCCGAACACACGCTCTCATAGACGAGCCCGCTGCCCGCAGGAAGCGGTTTAAGATAAAACCTGACGACCGCCCAGCACGGTTTGGGCATGGTGTAGCATTCGAAGCCCCAGGCGGGGCGGGCGATCGTCTCGCGGTAGACGACGGAGGGCGCGCCGATCGCGGCGTTGAGACGGAAGCGTTCGAGAAGGGTGTCTTTTAAGACTTCCGCCTGCACCGAGCCTGCGATCGCAACGCTTAGGTGCCGCTTTTCGGGCACCCATTCGAGGGCGAGCGAGGGCCATTCGTCGGAAAGTTCTTCGAGCGCCGCTTTGAGGGCGGGGAGCTTATCGGGCTCTGCCGTCACCTGCACGCGGAGATAGGCTTCGGGAACGGTATAGAAGACGGGCGGGGGAGCGCCCAAGAAGTCGCCCGCGCGCACGTCGGAAAGCCCCGCGACGGCGCCCGTTTCGCCGTCGCGGAGGAGGTCGGTATCTTCATATTTGCCGCCGCGGATGCGCTTTAGCTGCCCCGCTTTGAGTAAGCTCCCTGTGCGGGCGTTTTCCACTTCCTGCCGCACCGAAAGCGTGCCGCCGAAGAGACGGACGTGGGCGAGCTTGCCGAGGTTCGGGCGGTGCTCCACCTGATAGACGAAGGCGGAGAAGGGAGCGTCTTCGTGACGTGGAAAGGAGAAATACGACGTGAGGACAAAGAGGAGCTCTCTGACGCCCGCGCCCGTGCGCGCGCTGCCGTAAAGGAGAGGAACGATCTTTCCTTCGGAATATGCCTGCGTGAGGGCGGAGCTGAGCCGCTCTTCGGGAAGCGTGCCTGCAAGGTAACCCTCGAGCAGGGCTTCGTCGGAAAGGGCGGCGACGGCGTCCTCTTCGAATGTGGGAGAGGGGAGAAAGGCGGGCGTGTTACAGGAAAGCACTTCGCGTTTGATACGGGAAAGAAGAGCCGCGGTGACGGCGGAAGGATCGGGCTCCAAATCGCACTTGTTCACGAAGACGGCAAAGGGCAGGCGGCGCGCTTCGAGCATGGACAAAAGGAGCTCGGTCTGCGCTTCCACGCCGTCGCGCGCGGAGACGACGAGGACGGCGGCGTCGATGGCTGCCATCGCGAGCTCGGTCTCTTCGGAAAGATCGGCGTGGCCCGGGGTGTCGATGAGGTCGATCGCGGTGCCGTTGTATGCAAATGTGACGGTCGCGTCGCGCACGGAGATGCCGCGGGCGCGCTCGATCGCGAGAAAGTCGGTGGCGGCGGTGCCGCTGTCCACGCTGCCCTCCCGCCGAAGGACGCCGCCCTCCAGGAGGATGCGTTCGGAAAGCGTCGTCTTGCCCGCGTCGATGTGCGCGAAGATACCGATGTTGAGCGTCTTCATGCGTGTATTGTAACACGGACGGGGGAGAATGTCAAGAACGGGCGGGAAAGGGGGATGGGAGCTTACTCCCTCAGTCACGACACCGAAGCAAACTTCGGATGTCGTGAAAGCTTCCTCAAGAAGGCGCCTAAAATAAGGAGATGCCTTGCGGCGGGGAAGAGGGGCGGGCAGAAGGGAAATTTGCAAAAAACCCTTTACACGGGGGCGATTTTGGTATATAATGGGAAAGAGTGAATTTTGCAAAGGAGGTGGTGCAGATGCAGATCGTTTACGAGCATTGGAAATATATCGTCAAACACATCTGGTTCATTTTGCCCTTTGCCGTCATCCCTGCGCTCTTTCTTTCCCTTTCGATGGACTTTTCCGCCATCGAGGCGTTCTGGCGGGGGCTCTTTTCGGGAGACTTCGTGACCGACTGGTTTGAAATTTTCTGCGCGTGGAGCCTCTTCGGCTTCGGCAGCGTGCTCGATATCATTTATGCCGTCTGCGGCATCGTGTGTACGCTCGTCTTCATGTCGCTCATCCTGGCGTTCGTCGAAAAGCATATGCGCATCGGCAAGCGCACTTTAAGCGGCATCCTTTCGCAAGTGCGCGGCGTCTTCCCGCCCGTCTTAGGCATGATGCTCGTCATCTTCGCCTTTTACGAGGTATGGGCGCTCGTCCTTTCCGCCATGCTCTATTCCATCGTCTCGGCAGGGACGGCGGCGGCAGTCATCGCGCTCTCCATCCTCGTCGTTCTCGTCTTTCTGGGGGCGCTGCTGTACCTTATCTCGCTCGTTTATTTGTGCCTTCCGTGCATGCAGATGACGGGGCTCGGGCCCTTCCAGTCGCTGCTTTACTCCTACCGCCTGATGGTGGGCGTGCGCGGGAAGCTGCTTTTATCCCTCCTCATGTCCTTTGCGCCCGCGGGGCTCATCGTGTGGGGGGCTTCCTTCCTGCCCGAGGCGGCTTCCGTCCTCATCTGCCTCGTGCTCTTCACCTTCCTCTTCATGAGCTACTGCGTCCGCATGGAGACCTTCTATTTCGAAACGGACAAGCTCGACAGGGAAGACCTTCTTTTAAGTTACAGGGAGCTTTGATATGGCGATCAAACGTGCGCTGCGTCTTTTAATCGACAATTTCTATAACGTCTTCAAACTGCTCTTATACCGCCTCGTGATGGGGGCGCTCTTTGTGGGGCTTTCCTACTTTATCCTCGACCTGGGGCTGAGGAGCCTTCTCGAAGGGCCGGAAGTGGAGCATGTCCTCACGATGGTGGGAGATTTCTTCGAAGCGCTCGTTTCGGGCAAGACCGCTTACCTGGAAAGCTTCCGCGGAAACTTCGTGGAAGCCCTGAAGGCGCTCTTCACCGCCTTTACCGCCGACCTCGGCTCCATCATCGGGTCGTTTGCGGGGGTCGTCGTGCTCTATCTCGTGTTCCGCTTTCTCAACGGCATGGCGACGTTCGGCATGATGAGCATCTCCTACGACCGCCTCTCCACCTTCGGGAAGACGAGCTTTTCGGCGGCGTTCTTCGAAAATCTGGGCAGGGCGGTGCGCTATCACCTGCTGTATGTGCCCCTTTCCTTCGTCTATGACGTTCTGGCGCTCGTCTTGTGCTGGTTTTTCTTCTTCTACACGCCCTCGCTGCTGGGCGATACGAGCGTTCTGACGGTGTTTTTGGGGCTTTCGCTCACCATCGCCGTCTATATCGTGCTGCAGGCGGTCAAGCTCACCTTCATCTCTTCGTGGATGCCTTATGCCGTGGAAAACAAGAAGGTGCTTGCAGGGCTTCGCGACAGCTTCACGCTCAAGGGCAAATTTTTGCGCCGCTTCGTGAGCTATCTCATTGCCATCTATCTCATGGTCGTCATCAACGTCGTGTGCGGGTTCTGCACGCTGGGGAGTTTCCTCCTCATCACGCTGCCCGCAAGCGCCATCTATCTTCTGTGGCTGCAGCTCGTTTTGTATTATCACGAGAACGGCCGCAAGTATTACCTCCACGCGCGCAAAGTGGTGGGGGATGCCGAGGATATGCCCGTCGAGAGCGAGATCGACCTCGACCTTGAAAGCTGAATCATAAGTGGGGAATCAACGGCGCGCACCCCGCGCCGAGTCAAGGAGTTTATTATGAGTTATAGGGAAAATTATCAGAGCTGGCTGAACGACGCGCGCCTTCCCGAGGCGTGCCGCGAAGAACTGCTTGCCATCAAGGACGATGAGAAGGCGATCGAGTACCGCTTCGGCGGCGAGCTCGAGTTCGGCACCGCGGGCATGCGCGGCATCATCGGCTGCGGCATGAACATGATGAACGTCTTTACCGTCATGCGCGCGACGCAGGGCCTTTCCATGTACATCAAGACGCTCTCGCCCGAAGAACAGGCGCGCGGCGTCGTCATCTCTTACGACACGAGAAGGAACAGCCGCCTCTTTGCCGAGAAGGCCGCTTCCGTGCTTGCAAAGAACGGCATCAAAGCCTATCTTTTCGACGACGTGCACCCCGTGCCCATGCTCTCGTATGCCGTCAGGTACTTAAAGACCATCGCGGGCATCATGATCACGGCGTCGCACAATCCCAAGGAATACAACGGCTATAAGGTGTACGGCGAGGACGGCGCGCAGATGTCGCCCGAGGCGACCGCCATCGTCGTCAAGTACATCGAGGAGATCAAAGATTATCTCTCCGTCACGGGGGACGACAAGAGCCCGCTTATAGAGAGCGTCCCCAAGGAAGTGGACGAGACGTACATTCAGGAACTTTCCAAGCTCACCCTCTCCAAAGAGGCGGTCGAAAAGTGCGGGAAGGATCTGAAGCTCGTCTACACCCCCGTCCACGGCAGCGGCTATGTGCCCGTCATGACCATTCTGAAAAAGCTGGGCATCAACGTG
>URMI01000056.1 GCA_900548845.1 uncultured Clostridia bacterium
CGCTCTTCCGATCTGAACACAAGAACGACGAACAGTACGTCGAATACAACAAACAGTTCGAAGAACTGGAGCGGGCGCTCGAGGACGACGACAAGAAGAAGAAAAAGCTCAAGAAAGCGCCCAAGATGCTCAACAAGCGTTAAAAGGAAGCCATGATGGAAGCTTACGGTCCGCTCGCCGAGTGGTTCGAATACTTGAATGACGACTGCGACTATGCTTCATGGTCGCAGTATTTTATTGACGGGCTCTCGACGCTCGGCGCAGGTCCCTGCGGGCTGGAACTCGGCTGCGGGAGCGGCGCGTTCTGCCGCCTTCTCACGCGTGCTGGATATCGCATGGAAGGCGCGGATCTCTCGCCCGCCATGCTCACCAAAGCGGAGCAGCTCGCCCGGGAAGAGGGGCTCCGCATCCCGTTTTTCCGTGTGGACGCCTCCGCGCTGAAAGCCCCGAAGCAGTACGATTTTATCCTTTCGCCCAACGACTGCTTCAACTACATCCCGCAAAAAAAGCTGCCTTCCGCCTTTTCGCATGCCGCAAAGGCGGTCAAAAAGGGCGGCATCTTCTGGCTGGACATCAGCTCCGCATACAAATTGCGCCATAAAGTTGCAGATAATATCTCTGCGGACGACCGCGAAGACGTGACCTATCTCTCCTTCAACTCCCTTGCGAAAGACAGGGTGGAGATGGATGTCACGCTGTTCGTCAGACGAAAGGACGGCGCATTCGACCGTTTCGACGAACATCATACCCAATATATCCATGAAGAGGAGGACGTTTCGGCCGCGCTCGAAGCGGCGGGGTTTGCCCTTGTCCGCACCGAAGGGCACCTCGGGACCTGCAAAGAGGGGAGCGACCGATTGAATTTTATATGCCGAAAGAAATAAGCACCATACGCCGCGGCATCGCCTGGGGGGATATCTCCCTCGCCGTGCTCGATACGACCGCGCTCGTCAACGAAGCGATCAGACGCCATCACCTTTCGCCCGTTGCGGCGGCGGCGCTCGGGCGCACCTTCACGGCGGCGGCATACCTTTGCAGCTGGCTCAAATCGGAGGAGAGCACGCTCTCCGTTACCGTTGCGGGCGGCGGGCCGGGCGGAAAGATCTCCGTCTCGGGCGACGGCGCGCTCCGCATGCGCGGTTTTATCGAACACCCCGATGTGATCCTGCCCCCGCGGGCGGACGGGAAACTCGATGTCGGCGGATGCGTGGGCAAAAACGGCACGCTCACCGTCGTGCGCGACGACGGGGAAAAATTCCCCTTTGTCGGGACGAGCCCGCTCGTCTCGGGGGAGATCGCAGAGGACTTTTCCTCCTACTTTTTTTACAGCGAACAGCGGCCGACCGCCATCGCCCTGGGCGTGCGCATCGGCAAAGAGGGGACCTGCCTCGGCGCAGGCGGCGTGTTTTTGCAGCCCTTCCCGGGCGCAGAAGAGGAACATATCATCCGTGCGGAGCAGACGATCGGGCAGTACTCCGCCGTTTCCCGCCTCATCGAAGAGGAGGGGGCAGACGCGGTCTTTGCCCGCTTTAAGGCGAAATCGGAAAGCGAACGGCCCATTCTCTTTCGCTGTTCCTGTTCGCGCGAACGGGCTGCCCGCGCCATTTTTTCACTCGGGAAAGAGGAGGCGGAGCGCATCGTAAGCGAGGAAGGGGAGATCAGGGTCCACTGCCACGAGTGCAACACCGACTATCCCTTCGGGGAAGAAGATATCCGCCGTCTGTTCGGCGGGGAGGGAACATGAGAAACACGAGAAACACGCAAGACAGAGACGACGGCATCATGCGGCTGGATTTCAGCGATGAATTTCTGCTGGATTCCGCCGAAAAACGCTATGAGTCGGGCGACTTTATGGGTGCGCTCACCATGCTCAACAAGCGCGCGGGGATGTACCGCCCGAGCGCGGATGCCTCTGCGCTCTATGCCGATATTTACGAGGCGCTCTCGCTGTGGATCCCCTGTGCAGACGCCTGGTTCCGCTTTCTAGATACCTGCAACGAGGCAGACTTCGGCGAAGGATATGAAGGGCTTTCCGTCGCCTTTGCCAACATGGGCGACGGCCTGCGCGCCGAACTTTATTACCGCCGCTCCTTCGAAGCTTCGGGGGAAACGCCGCCTCTTCCCGAATACGACGAAGAAGAGCGTGCGCCCGAACACCGCCCTCAGCTCCGTCTCGTCCATTCGGACGACGGAACGGTCACCGATCCCGAACTTCTGCACCGCGGCGTGATGTTCGTCAAGACCGGCGAACTCGACAAAGCCAGGGAAGTGCTCTCCGAGATCGGCCCCGAGAGCAAAGACTTTCCCTCGGCGTGCGGGCTCATCGCCATGTGTAAACTTCTTGCGGGCGACACGGCAGGGGCGGCGGAAGAGTGCGAACGCATGCTCGAATACCACCCCGACAATATCCATGCTCTCACGACTTACTGCGCCGTGCTCGGTGCGCAGGAGCGGAAAGAGGAAGCAAAAGCAGTCGCCAAAAAGCTCGCCGCCATCGACTCCGACTCGATGGAAGACCTCTACCGCATCGCAACGGCACTGTGCGAGACCGGGCTCGACGAAGAGGCGTTCGAAAAGCTCACCAAGCTCAAAGACCTGCAGCCCTACGACGACGATATCCTCTGGTTCCATGCCGTCGCCGCCTTCCGCTCGGGCAGGAAAGAGGAAGCCATCTCCTCGCTCGAAACGCTCACGACGGTCTATCCCCGCAAAGTCATCGCCAAGCTGTATCTTGAACATCTGCGCGGTGATAAGGAGACCTCGCTCTCCTATTTCTACCGTCTGGAAGACGACGCTTATAAGGAACTTTCTTCCCTGCTTTTAATGGCGGACGGGCTGACGCCCGAGATGGCGGAGCGCCTCGGCGAGAGCAACGACATGGCAAACTTTATCCGCCTTGCCTTTGATCAGCTCCAGGGGAACGATCAGAAACTCATCCAGCTGGCGGGCAAGATCGCGGTCAAATGCCGCTGCGACGACGTCGTCCGCGAGCTTCTGCTCGATTTTGAAGGAAATGAATTCGTCAAGCTTTCCATGATGAAGGACCTTGTGGAGCGCAATGAAGACAATTCCTTCGGCGTCGTCATCTGCAACTTCTACCGCGAATTCTACACGCACAAGATGGAATTCGACGGCCGCCGCCCCGACCAATTCATGAAAGCCTTTGCGGAAGTTTACTCCCGCTATTCCATCACGGCAGACGACAACGAAAAAAAGCTCCTCTATGCCGCCGAAGACGTCAACTACACGCTCGTCGATGCAGATGCCGACGACTTATTTGCGGAAAAGGAAGCTTTGGCAGCCGTCATCTACCGCGAAGCACGCCTTGCAGACGGCGAACACGGCATCGAGACCATCGCGGGGCTCTTCAATGCCAACGTGCATACCGTAAAAGAAATTTTAAACTTTCTGATCTAAGGGGAAGACATGAAAAAACTCATCGATTTTGACGAACTCTTCGACCGCAAACTCGCCCAATACATGGAAGAGCACGCGGGAGAATACACCGAAAAGCAGTGGGAAGACCTCATCCCGCGCCTTTACCGCAACTTCGGCGATACGCTCATCAAGAGCGTCGGCACGACTCCCAAGGGCTATTATGCCGAAATGACGGACGAAGAACTCGTGGATACTCTGAAGGCACACCACAAAGAGGGCGTCTCTGTTTCCGACTTTTTGTGCCGCGAGCTGGAATCCCGCGGCTGTCCCGATGCGCTGCTCGCCCTCATGCAAGAGGCGGAAGGGGAGCTTCTGACCCTCACCATCAACCTTGCAGGCAGTAGCAAAAAGGCGCTCCCCGTCTATCTCGGCATCCTGTTGAAGACGGAGGACGAAGAACTCAAAGATACCGTCACGGAATACTTAAAGGGCAATGCGGACGCCGTCAAAGAGCGCGTGCTCGCTCTGTACCGCGAAGGCGTCGAGCGGGAATACATGCTCGAGATCCTCTCGCGCTGCAAACAGAAAGACGATGAAGTGTTTGAGATCCTTTTGAACGAGTTCCGCACCGCGCCCGACGACATCCCCATGCACGCAAGCTATCTTGCAAGCTACGGCGACGAGCGCGCCCTTCCCGTGCTCCTCGATTACATCGACCGCGACGAGACCAACTACCTCGAATATCAGGAGCTCAAATATGCCATCGAGGCGCTCGGCGGCGAATATAACAAGGTGCGCGACTTTTCCGCCGACCCTTACTTTCAGGAGATCGCCGCGCAGTCGCAGATCATGCCCGACTTCACTTCGGACAAAAAGACGGACGCTTGAAAGGACGCGGACGGGCAGCACGAGCCCGTCCATTCGCTTTCATGCAAATTTAGGGAGGAACCTATGGACAGAATTGAAAATTGCCAAGAAAAATTTGAAATGCTCTTCGGCGGCAAGCCGACGCAAAACGAGGGAAACGACCCCGAATTCATGCACATCCTGCAGCGGTTCATCTTCGGCGAGGTGAGCTACACGGGCTCGCTCGACGATAAGATGCGCGAACTTGTCACCGTCACCGTTCTGACCGTCAATCAGACGCTGCCGCAATTAAAAGCGCACGTCGCCGCCTGCCTCAATATCGGCATTTCACCCATCGCCATCCGCGAAACGGTGTACGAGTGCGCGCCTTTTATCGGCTTCCCGAAAACGCTCAACGCCATCGCCGCGATGGACGAGGTGTTTACCGCAAACGGCATTGCCCTTCCCCTCGAAAGCGGCGAGACGGTGACGGAACAAGACCGCTTTGCAAAGGGGCTCGCCCTGCAAAAACCCGTGTACGGGGATGAGATCAAGGACCGCTATACATGGCTTCCTGCGGAATTTGCCGAGGCGGTGCCGCGCTTTCTGACCGAGCTGTGCTTTTCCGACTTCATGACGCGGAAAGGGTTAGACGGAAAGACGCGCGAACTGCTGACCGTCGTAATGCTGGCGGCGATGGGCGGTGCGGAAGTGCAGGTGCGCTCCCACGTCGAGGGCGCATTGAAGACGGGCAGCACGAAAGAAGAAGTCGTCTGCGCACTCGTCCACGCCATGCCGTATATGGGCGTTCCGCGCCTCTTTAACGCGCTCGACTGCTCCAAAGAGCTGTTATCTTAACAGTTCCCATCGGGCGCGCCGCTCCGTTCGGTTCGGAGCAGCGCGCTTTTTTGCTGCTTTCGTTCATATTCTCGTCTCCTCTGCCATAGGATAAACAAGAAAACAGCGGAGGGTCGTATGGAAGATTTCGGCGTTTATGAGGATATTGCCGCGCGCACGGGCGGAGAGATCTACATCGGAGTCGTCGGTCCCGTGCGGACGGGCAAATCGACGTTCATCAAGCGGTTCATGGAGGAGCTCGTCCTGCCCGAGGCAGACGGATCCAAAAAACAGCGCATGCGCGATGAACTGCCGCAGTCGGCTTCCGGGAAGACGGTGATGACGACGGAGCCGAAATTCGTGCCCGAAGAAGCCTTTCCCGTCACCTTCGGGAAAGCCGTTGCAAACGTGCGGCTCGTGGACTGCGTCGGGTTCCCCGTGAAAGGGGCATCGGGCTTTGAAGAGGACGGGGAACCGCGCCTTGTCAAAACGCCGTGGAGCGACGCCCCTGTACCCTTTGAACGGGCGGCGGAAGAGGGGACGCGCAAGGTGATGCGCGATCATTCGACGATCGGCATCGTCATGACGACGGACGGCTCCGTCACGGGCATCGGACGGGAAGACTATGAAGACGCCGAAGCGCGATGCATCGCCGAAATGAAAGAGGCGCAAAAGCCGTTTGTCATCCTTCTCAACTGTCAACAGCCGCAAAGCGCCGAAGAACTGCGCTCTTCCTTAGAAGAACGATATTCTTCGCCCGTCATCGCCGTCAATTGCGAGGAGATGGGAAGGGAAGAGCTCACCCTCGTCTTAGAGCGCGTATTGTATGAATTCCCCGTGCTCACCGTGGATATCGAACTTCCCGACTGGATGCGCATTTTTGACGCCGATTCGCCCGTCGTAGCAGATGCGCTCGCTTCCATCCGCGCCGTTGCGCCCAAGATCGAAAAGATGAGCGACTGCGCACTTTTGGATACGCTCTTTCACGAGAGCGAACGGCTCGCTCCGCCCATCTCCGTTCAATTGGAACCCGCTGCAGGGCGCGCGACGGTACGCGCCGAGGCAAAAGAGGGCGCCTTCTACCGCGTACTCGGCGAAATGTGCGGCGCAGACATCGGAGACGACTTTGCGCTCATGAGCTATGTCGCTTCCCTTGGAGATGCGAAGAAACTTTACGACCGCGTCGGCAAGGCATTTGAAGAGGCGAAAGAGTACGGTTACGGCATCGTGCCGCCCGAAGACAATGAAATGGACCTCTCGGAACCCAAAGTCGTCAAAAAGGGCGGGAGAATAGGCGTCGACCTGCACGCGCATGCCCCGAGCTATCATATCATCCGCGTCGATCTTACGGGAGAGGTGCGGCCCGCGATCGGAAACGAAGAACAGAGCGAGAGCTTTGCAAAGACGCTGGCAGAAAACATGGCATCAGAGCCAGAA
>URMI01000057.1 GCA_900548845.1 uncultured Clostridia bacterium
AAGATAAGAGCATCTCCGTCGTCGCCGCCGATATTTCGGAAGGCGCCCTCGAAGTCGCGCGCAACAACGTGCGCCGCAACAAAGCCAACGTCGTGGTCGTCAAGAGCGACCTGTTTGAAAATATCCAGGGAAAATTCAACATCATCACCGCCAACCCGCCCTATGTGCGGAGCGGGGAGATCGCCTATCTCCAGCACGAGGTGCGCGACTTCGAACCCCGCCTTGCGCTCGACGGCGGCACGGACGGCCTCGATTTTTACCGCCGCATCGCAGCGGGCGTGCGCGAACACATCGCCCGCGGCGGCATGCTCATTTTGGAGTGCGGCGAAGATCAGGCGCAGGACGTTTTGAAGATCTTCTCCGACTGCGACTATGCGATGGTCGTCAAAGACCTCGCGGGCAAGGAACGCATCGTCAAGATCGTATATTGAGCGCTTTCTTAAGCGCGGCAGAGCATGATGAGCAAAGTCAAAGACATCGCGGCGCGGTACGAAACGCTGGGGGAACTCCTCTCCTCCCCCGAGACCGCTGCCGATCCCGCCCGCTGGGCGGCATATTCCAAGGAGCGGGCCTCCCTCGAAGAGATCGCGCTCCAATATTACGAGTGCGAACGCACGAAAAAGGAGATGGAAGCCGCCTTTTCGGAAGCGGAAAAAGAGACGGGCGAAATGAAGGAGCTGCTGCTCGAAGAGGGGTACGTCCTCAAAGAGAAGCTCTCTACCCTTGAAAACGAGCTCAAAGTTTTGCTCCTTCCCAAGGACGAGAAAGACGACAGGGGCTGCACCCTCGAGATCCGCGCGGGCGCGGGCGGCGAGGAAGCGGCGCTCTTTGCCTATGAGCTCTACCGCATGTACCAGGGGTACTGCGAAAAGCACCGTTTCCGCTTCGAACCCGTCGACCTCAGCGAGACGGAGCTCGGCGGCATGAAGGAAGCCATCGTCAACATCAGCGGCAAGGGCGCCTACGGGCGCTTGAAATACGAGAGCGGCGTGCACCGCGTGCAGCGCGTGCCCGAAACGGAGTCGCAGGGGCGCATCCATACCTCGACGGTCACGGTCGCCGTCCTTCCCGAAGCGGAGGAACTCGAAGTGACGCTCGACGAAAAGGACGTGCGCATCGACTTGTACCGCTCCTCGGGCGCGGGCGGGCAGAAGGTCAACAAAACGGAGACCGCCATCCGCCTCACCCATTTCCCGACGGGCATCGTCGTCACCTGCCAGGACGAGCGCAGCCAGCTCAAGAACCGCGAAAAGGCGTTCCGTGTGCTGCGCGCCCGCCTCTACGACTACTACAACGGCAGGCGGGAGGGCGAGGAAGCCGCAAACCGCAGGAGCCTCGTCGGCACGGGGGACAGGAGCGAACGCATCCGCACCTATAACTTCCCGCAGAGCCGCATCACCGATCACAGGATCGGGCTCAGCCTGCATTCGATGGAAAACTTCCTCGCGGGCGACCTCGACGAGATGCTCGACGCTTTGGCGCGGGCGGACCGGGAGGCGCGCCTTGCGGCAGGCGAATGAGAAAGCCAAACAATTTTCCCAAAGAGGTATTTGATATGGAAAGACTTGCAAAGCGGATCCGCACCATCTCGCCTTCGCTGACGCTTGCGATCAGCGCCAAGGCAAAGGCGATGAAGGCGGCGGGCGAAGACGTCGTCAACTTCGGCGTGGGGGAGCCCGACTTCAACACGCCCGAGCACATCATCAAGGCCGCAGAAGACGCCCTCGAGCGCGGCTGCACCAAGTACACGCCCGCAGCCGGCCTTCCCGAACTGCGCCGCGCCATCTGCGATAAGTTCGCGCGCGACAACGGCCTCGAATACGAGCCTTCGCAGATCATCGTCTCCAACGGCGCCAAGCACTCCATCTTCAACGTGTGCTTCGCGCTCCTCGACCCGGGCGACGAGGTCATCATCCCCGCGCCCTACTGGCTCACCTATCCCGAAGTCGTCAAGGTGTGCGGCGGCGTGCCCGTCATCGTCGAAGCGAGCAAGAAGAACCACTTCAAGATCACGCCCGAAGAGCTGAAAAGCGCCATCACGCCTAAGACCAAGCTTTTCATCTTCAATTCGCCCTGCAATCCCACGGGCGCCGTCTATACGGAAGCGGAAGTGCGCGCGCTCGCCGCTGTCTGCGAAGAGGCGGGCATCTTCGTCCTTTCCGACGAAATTTATGAAAAGCTCGTCTACGGGGAAGAGAAGCCCTTCTCGATGGCTGCCGTCTCCCCCAAGATGAAGGAGCAGACCATCACCGTCAACGGCGTCTCCAAGACGTACGCGATGACGGGCTGGCGTATCGGCTATCTCGCCGCGCCCCTCGACATCGCCAAGGCGATCTCTTCCTTCCAGAGCCACGCGACGAGCAACCCCAACTCCATCGCCCAGTACGCGACGATCAAGGCGCTCAACTCGCCCGAGGCTTCCGTCGAGGAGATGGTCGCCCGCTTTGCGCGCCGCCGTCTCGCCCTCATCGAGCGCGTTTCCGAGATGAAGGACGTCTACTGCATCATCCCCGAAGGGGCGTTCTATGCGATGCTCGTCGTGAGCTCTACCTACGGCAAGAGCTTCGGCGCGCACAAGATCACCGACTCCATCTCCTTCTCCGACGTGCTGCTCGACGCCGCGAAAGTGGCGGTCGTGCCCGGCAAGGCGTTCGGCGCGGACGACTGCGTGCGCCTTTCCTATTCGCTCTCCATGAAGGATATGTTGGAGGGTTTGGAGCGCATCGACGCCTTTGTGCAGAGCCTTCGGTGAGAAAAGTAAAAAATTTACCGCTTTTTTTCGGGAAACCCCTTGAAAAATGCGTCAAAACTTGATAGAATAGAAGCATAATAAACGCGCCGCGAGGCGCATAGGAGGATAACATGATCAAAATCATTTGCGGCCCCAAGGGAAGCGGAAAGACGAAGCGCATCATCGACGCGGCGAACGGCGCGGTCGATACAGCCAAGGGCCACTTGATTTTCATTACCGACACCAAGCGGTATATGTACGATCTCAGGCGCGAAGTGCGCTTCATCGACGTTTCCGATTACTCCGTCGCCGGGGAAGACGCGCTGTGCGGCTTCATCAAGGGCGTCATCGCAGGCAGCTACGATAACGAATTCGTCTATGTCGACGGCGTGGCGCGCATCGCAGGCAAGGCCATCAAGGATATGGCGCAGCTCTTCTATATGCTCGAGAAAGTCGCATCCATGCGCTCTCTCACCATCTACATCACCTGCAGCTGCGCGGAAGAGGAACTTCCCGAATTCGCGAAGAAGTACCTGTAAGGCAGAACGGGGCATCCGCCCCAAGACATTTCAAAAGAACACTTTCCCGTTACGTCCCTTTTTCATAAGGGGCGTTTTCGGGCGTTTCAGAGGGCGCAGTGCCCTTGAAGGAGGCGACAATGTATTTTATCAGTACGCGGGGCAATGAGCGCGTCACGGGCGCCGAGGCCGTCGTACAGGGGCTCGCGAAGGACGGCGGGCTGTTCGTTCCCGAAAAATTCCCCACCGTTTCGGCGGAGGAGATGGAGCGCATGCTCGCGATGGACTATCCCGAACGCGCCGCCCTCGTCCTTTCCAAGTACTTCGACGAATACGATAAGGACGAGCTGCTGTCCGCACTCAAAGCGGCATACGCCCAGTTCGACGACGGCGACGCCGCTCCCCTCGTCAAGGTGGAAAACGGCATGTTCATGCTCGAACTCTATCACGGCCCCACCTGCGCCTTCAAGGATATGGCGCTCACCGTGCTTCCCTATCTTTTAAGGAAGGGGTGCGATCTTCTGGGCATCAAGGAGACCATCCTCATCCTCGTCGCGACGAGCGGCGATACGGGCAAGGCGGCGCTCGAAGGCTTCCGCGACAGAGAGGGCGTCAAGATCATGGTCGTCTACCCCGACGACGGCGTCTCCAAGATGCAGAAGCTGCAGATGTGCACGCAGGACGGGGAGAACGTCAACGTTGTGGCGGTCAAGGGCAACTTCGACGACTGCCAGACGACGGTCAAGCGCATTTTCCACTCCGAAGAGTGCAAAGAAGAGCTGAGAAAGCGGGGGATCCGCCTCTCGTCCGCCAATTCCATCAACTTCGGAAGGCTGGCGCCGCAGATCGCCTACTATTTCTCCGCCTATCTCGATCTCGTCTCCTCCGAGCAGATCAAGATGGGGGACAAGGTGGATTTCACCGTGCCCACGGGCAACTTCGGCAACATCCTCGCGGCCTACTATGCCAAGCAGATGGGGCTTCCCGTCGGCAGGCTCGTGTGCGCTTCCAACCGCAACAACGTCCTCACCGACTTCATCCTGCGCGGCGTGTACGACAGCAAGCGTCCCTTCTTCAAGACGATGTCCCCCTCGATGGACATCCTCATCTCGTCCAATCTCGAGCGCCTTCTTTACGAGATCTCGGGAAGGGACGCCGCACTCACCGCAGAGCGCATGGAGGCCCTCGTGAAGACGGGCAGATATTCCGTGCGTGCGGAGGAGCTCAAAAGTATCCGCGAACAGTTCTACGCGGGCTATGCTTCGGAGGACGACACGGTGGACTGCGTCTATGAGTTCTTCACCGAGTACGGCTATCCCATGGATCCGCATACGGGCGTTGCGATGTTCGTCGCCGAGCGCTATCACGAATCGCTCGAAAAGGAGACGCCTCCCGTAACCCCCGGGCCGATGGTCGTCGTCTCGACGGCGAGCCCCTATAAGTTCCCGCAGGCCGTTTACTACGCGCTCACGGGCAACGACGTCAAAGACAGCTTTAAGGGCATCAAGCGCATCAACCTTCTGACGGCGATGAAGGTGCCCGAAAGCCTGAAAGAGATCCGCTACAAGCCCATCCGCTTCAAGACGTCTGTCTCTTCCGATAAGATCTTCGATGAAGTTTTGAAGTTCGTCGGCTGAGGAGTTTGTTTTCAGAGGCAGGCGAAACGTGTCAAAATGACAGAAATGTTGCTCGAAAAGGGGAAAATTTCCCAAAAGTCTTGACTACTTTTCGCGAATGTGCTACAATGTTATGGTAAATACGGCTTCCGCGGGTGCGGATGCCGAAAAAAGAGGAGATTAGGTATTATGGCAAATGTAAGAGTTGCAATCAATGGCTTCGGCAGAATCGGCCGCCTTGCGTTCCGTCAGATGTTCGGCGCAGATGGCTATGAGATCGTCGCGATCAACGACCTGACCAGCCCCAAGATGCTCGCGCATCTTCTCAAGTATGACTCCGCACAGGGCAGATACGAGCACGCAGACACCGTGTCCGCCGATGACGAAGCAGGCACCATCACCGTCTGCGGCAAGACCATCAAGATCTATGCCGAAAAGGACGCAAAGAACCTTCCTTGGGGCGAGATCGGCGTAGACGTCGTGCTTGAATGCACGGGCTTCTACACCTCCAAGGCAAAGAGCCAGGCTCACATCGATGCAGGCGCAAAGAAAGTCGTCATCTCCGCACCCGCGGGCAACGATCTTCCCACCGTCGTGTTCAGCGTCAACGAGAAGTCGCTCAAGAAGTCGGATACCATCATCTCCGCTGCTTCCTGCACGACCAACTGCCTCGCTCCCATGGCTGATACCCTCAACAAGCTCGCTAAGATCAAGAAGGGCTACATGACGACCATCCACGCTTACACGGGCGACCAGATGGTGCTCGACGGTCCTCACCGCAAGGGCGATCTTCGCCGTGCGCGTGCCGCTGCCGTCAACATCGTTCCCAACTCCACGGGCGCAGCGAAGGCGATCGGTCTTGTCATCCCCGAACTCAACGGCGTGCTCGACGGCTGCGCTCAGCGCGTGCCCGTTCCCACCGGTTCCCTCACCCAGCTCGTCGCGATCTGCGAAGGCGAAGTCGATAAGGACGCTGTCAACAAGGCGATGAAGGACGCTTCCTCCGCTTCCTTCGGCTACACCGAAGAAGAGATCGTCTCTTCCGATATCGTCGGCATCACCTACGGTTCGCTGTTCGACGCTACGCAGACCAAGTGCATGCCCATGGGCGACGGCACGACGCTCGTCAAGGTCGTCTCCTGGTACGATAATGAGAACTCCTACACCAGCCAGATGGTGCGCACGATCAAGTACTTCGCAGAGCTTTGATCGGAACTTGAACAAAAAGAGCGCTCTCCCTCGGGAGGGCGCTCCAGGAAACAATAGAAATGTTTTCGAAAAACGGCGTAGCTTGCGGGCTATGCCGTTTCTTTATTAAGCAGAGTCTTTAGTAAAGATATGGAACATATTTCCGTAAAGTAATATGAAATGGCAATCTGCCGTTACCAACACCCATTTGTACAATATCGAACAAAGCAAATTTTATTTATATAGACGATGATTTTCTAGAATGATAAACAAATCAATGGACTTATTCTTGGAGAAATGATAAAATATAAAAAAGGGAGGCAATCAAATTATGAGTTCTGTTACTGCAAGAATCAATGAAATTAAACAACCCAGAGGCGGATATATTAAGCAGATCGGAAGAGCGTCGTGTA
>URMI01000058.1 GCA_900548845.1 uncultured Clostridia bacterium
GGAGTTCAGACGTGTGCTCTTCCGATCTGCTCGTGGAGTGGATGACGATGTTGGCGCCGAGCTCGCCCGGGCGGCAGAGGATGGGCGTTGCGAGCGTGTTGTCGACGATGAATAAAAGCTTGTTCTCTTTGGCGATCGTGGAGAGCTTTTCAAAGTCAAGCACGGCAACGACGGGGTTTGCGACCGTCTCCGCGTAGATAAATCTCGTCTTGTCGTCGACGAGGGAAGCGATCTTTTCTTTGGGGTCGTCGACGTCGAACATCCTGCATTCGACGCCGAGCTTGGGGAGCGTCGTGCCGAAGAGGTTGAAGGTGCCGCCGTACACTTCGCTCGCACAGACGATGTTGTCGCCCGCACGGCAGAGCGTCATCGCGGTCAGTAAGATCGCAGACATGCCCGAAGCGCAGCCGATGCCGTATGCGCCCCCTTCGAGCGCCGCAACGCGCTTTTCGAGCGCTTCGACGGTGGGGTTTGCAAGGCGGGTGTAGAAGAAGCCCTCCGCCTTGAGGTCGAAAAGGTCCGCCATCTGCTGCGTGTCGCCGTAGAAGAAGGTCGTGCTCTGGCAGATCTGGGGGATGCGGCTCTCGCCCGTCTTGGGGGTGTAGCCCGCCTGGACGCAGAGGGTGTCGCGCTGTAAATTGCTCATCATGTATCACCTCGCAATGGTATTTTTGAAAGTTAGGACATATATTCTTTGGCTTCGCGGTCGGCGGCGCGTTTTTGATCGCGCTCGGCGATGGAACGCTTTTTGTCGTAGGTATGCTTGCCGCGGCAGAGGGCGATCTCGACTTTGACGAGCGCGTCCTTGAAATAAACTTTGAGCGGCACGAGCGTATAGCCCGACTTATTGACTTTGCCCGCGATCTTGGCGATCTCGGTGCGGTGCAGAAGGAGCTTCCTATCCTTCCTGCTGTCGCGCGTCGAGAAGGCGCCGCTTTTGTCGTAGAGGGCGATGTGCATGTTTTTGAGGAACACTTCGCCGCGCTCGACGAGGCAGAAACTTTCCGAAAGCGAGGCTTTGCCGAGGCGCAGCGATTTGACCTCCGCGCCTTCGAGCACGATGCCCGCTTCGAACTTTTCTTCGATGAAGTATTCAAAGGAAGCTGATTTGTTGACGGCTACGATCTTCATCTTTTCCCTCACGCCTTGTCGAGTTTCGTAAGGAGCCTGAACTGCGTCCTGCGCATGCCCCAGTCGACGCCCGCCACCTGTATAAGCAGCCGCTCGCCGAGACGGAAGCTCTGGCGGGTGCCGCGCAGCTGAAAGCGCTCTTCGATAAATTCATAGTAATCGTCGGGAAGGGTCTCGACGGGCAAAAAGCCTTCGATGGTGTTGTCGAGCTCGGCAAACAGCCCGAAGGAAGTGACGCCCGAGACGGTCGCCTCGAATGTCTCGCCGATCTTATCCTGCATGTAGGCGACGGTGTAGAGGGCGTCGACGTCGCGCTCGGCGTCCGTCGCGTTCCGTTCACATTCGGAGGAGCGGTACGCCGCCTCGACGACAAAGTTCTTGTACTTTTCTTTTGTCTCTTCGGGGCGGGAGAGGCTTTCCTTGATGATGCGGTGGATGCAGAGGTCGGGATAGCGGCGGATGGGGGAGGTGAAGTGACAGTAGCATTCGGAGGCGAGCCCGAAGTGACCCACGTTCTCCGCCGAGTACTTCGCCTTCATCATCGAGCGCAGCATCACGCGGTTGACGAGGGGATAGAGCGCGTTCCCTTCGAGGGAGCGAAGAAGCTCCTGATAGTCGAAGGGAGTGACCTTCGCGGGGTTGAACTTTGCGTTGACGCCCGCTTCGGAGAGGAACTTTACAAAGTCCTTCGCCTTCTCTTCGGAAGGGCTCTCGTGCACGCGGTAGACAAAGGGCATCTTCTTTTCCGTCATGAGCGAGGCGACCGTCTCGTTGGCGAGCACCATGAACTGTTCGATGAGCTCATGCGAGATGGTGCGCTCGTATTCGGGGATGACGATCTTGCCGTCTACATACAAGATCTTCGCCTCTTTGAGGTCCATCGCGACGCCGCCCTTCGCAGAGCGCGCATCCTTTAAGATCTTCGTGAGGCGCACCGCCGTGTCGACCATTTCGATAAGGTCGGGGTACTTTTTCACCGTCTCCTCGTCGCGCTCATAGAGCTTGGTGACTTCGGTGTACGTCATGCGGTGGCGGGAGCGGATGACGGAGGGGGCGATGCGGCCCTTTACGACCTTGCCGCTCCGATCGACCTGCATGAGGCAGGAGAGGGTGAGCCGTTCCACGCCCTCGTTGAGGGAGCAGATGCCGTTGGAGAGGGCGGGCGGCAGCATGGGCAGCACGCGGTCGGGGAAGTAGACGCTCGTCCCGCGCCTGAACGCCTCTCTATCGAGGACGCTGTTTCTTTTCACATAGTGCGTCACGTCCGCGATATGCACGCCCAAAGAGAAGATACCGTCCTTTTCGGAAACGGAGATGGCGTCGTCGATGTCGCGCGTGTCCTCGCCGTCGATGGTGATGATGAGTTCCCCGCGAAGATCGAGGCGGCTCCTTAGATCTTTTTCATCAAAGAAGCGGTCCTCCTGCTTTTTGGCTTCTTCGAGGACGTCTTCGGGGAAAGTTTCATAGAGATGATGGGCGCGGATGAGGGAGAGCTCTTCCGCGAAGAAGTCGCCCTTTTCGCCGAGCACTTCCTTGATCTCGCCCACGGGCGTATTGTCGGGGCGGTAGGAGGTGATCTTTACGACCGCTTTGCTCTCCGGCGGGCAGTTGTTGGTCTTGCCGGGAAGGATGAGGACGTCGCGGGTGTACTTTCTTTCATCCGGATGCAGATAGCCGATCTTTCCTTCGCGGCGGAAGGTGCCGACGAGCTCCGTGTATCCGCGCGAAAGGACGGCCAAAATTTCTCCTTCGTCGTCCGAGCGGCCGCGCACGGGGATACAAAGCACCGTGTCGCCGTGGAGGGCGTTTTTGACGGCGCGGCGGGGGATGAAGAGGTCCCCGCTTCCGTCCTCGGGGATGAAGAAACCGAAGCCGCGCTCGTTGCCCGAGAAGGTGCCTCTCTTTGCGCCGAACTGCTCGGCGGTGCCGTAGCGGTAGCGGCTGTCCGAAAGGAGCTCTCCTTCGCGGACGAGGGCGCGCAGAATGTCGCGAAGCCCCAAGCTCTCCTTTCTTCCGAGCTTCAAGCGCTTTGCGATCTCCTCATCGGTGAGAAGGGCGAAGGTGCCGTCCTTGATTTTTTGTAAGACAGATTGTTTTGCGTTCAAAAGTGACCTCCCCCGGAAGGAGCCGATAGGAAAAACGGGGCAGCCGAAGCCGCCCCCGTTTGGTTCGAGTTGTCTTTTACGCAGTCCAGATCGCGTCGATCTGCAGGATGAAGAAGATGACTGCGAGCACTGCCAGAACAACGAGGCAGATGATCGTCCAACGCTTCAGAACTTCTTCCGTCGACTTTCCCTTGTTCTTGCCGAAGAAGGTCTCGCTCGAGCCGCCGAGGGCGTCGATGCCCTGCGAGTTGCCGGGCTGAAGGAGGACGAGGACGATCGCGGCGAGGGCCGCCACGAACATGAGGATGATGAAGACCGCGCTGACGGTGCGGTATACGGCATATGCCGCATCCGAACTTGCAGGCGCAAGCAGATTGATGAGATAGCTCAGATAATTCATACGGTGATTTCCTTCCGATGCATAGTCACGAGCAAGTATAGCATATCGCGCCTGAAAACACAACTTTTTTTCGCACGCTTTCCCCGATTTCACAAAAAAATTCCCTCCCGCGGCGGGGAGGGGAGGAGGAGCATGGTTTATGCGTTCACAAAGGTGCTGAATCCGTTGCCCAAAGGGTTATAGAGGAACAGCACGCAGTTTCCGTTGACAAGGTCGCTGTTCTGAAGGTCTTTGACGAGCCCTTTCAAAGTCTCGCTGCTTTCGTAAGCCTCTTCCAGATCCTTCGTGGAGTGGAATTCTAAGATCAGGGCGAAATCGAGCAGATCTTTCGTGAAGAGGTGGATGGTGCAGACGTTTTCGTAATCTTCGCCCATAGCCTCGACGATCTCGTCCTGATACTCCTGAACGGACTCGCTTTCGGTATAGCCTGCATCCTCATATGCCTTTTTGATGGAGCCGTAGCTGTTGCAGGCGGTGAGGGCGAACAGCATCGAGAGCGTGAGCATAAGGACGGTGAGAAGTGTGACTTTTCTTTTCATTTTCGAAGGAGCCTCCTTGTTGATTTTGTCAACTGCATTATACCACATGCGGGCGGCAATGTCAATATGCAAAATGTTATTTCTTTTTTTCGCGCCGCATGGGGAAAAAGCGTTTTCCGCTTTACAATCGGGGCGGTTTTTATTATAATGGGAAGTATGGATAACCTCGTACTCATCGGAATGCCCTCCTCGGGCAAGAGCACGGCGGGCGTGCTGCTCGCCAAGCGCATCGGCTACGGCTTCATCGACTGCGACCTCATCATCCAGGGCGAAGAGGGCAAAAAACTTTCCGAGATCATCGAAGATAAGGGCGTTGACGGCTTTATCGGCATTGAAGAGCGCGTCAATGCGGGCATCATGGCGACGCACTGCGTCATCGCGACGGGGGGCAGCGTCGTCTATTCCGACCGCGCCATGCGGCATCTGAAGGAGATCGGCACCGTCGTCTATCTGGAACTCGGCCCCGAAGAGGTGGAGCGCCGTATCCCCAGCCTTGCAAAAAGAGGGGTCGTCATGCGCGGGAACGTCAAAGACGTCAAGGGGCTGCACGAAGAGCGGAAGCCCCTCTATGAACAATATGCCGACATCACCGTCTCCTGCGACAACAAGAACATCGACGAGACGGTGGAGGCGATCGCGCTCGCGGCGGGGTTTGAGCTGTGAGGGCGTGCATCTACGGCGCGGGGGCGATGGGAACCAGCCTCGGCGCGGCGCTTTCTGAGGCGGGCGTTCTCGTCGAGCTTATCTCCCGCAATGCGGCGCACGTCTCGGCGCTCCGCACGGAGGGGGCAGTTCTCTCGGGCTCCGTCAATATGACTGTGCCCGTCACCGCGCTCCTTCCCGAAGAGATGGCGGGAAAGTACGATGTCATCTTCCTCGCCATTCGCCAGAGGGGCAACCGCGAGGCGGCGGAGTACCTCTTTCCCTTCCTGAAAGAGGACGGCGCGCTCGTGAGCGTTCAGAACGGGCTGCCCGAGCGTGCGCTTGCAGAGGTGTTCGGTGCGGACAGGGTGTACGGCTGCGCCCTCTCGTGGGGAGCGGAGCGCATCGCCCCCGGGCACATTCAGATGACGGGCGGCGGCTTCCGCTATGCCCTCGGCGCGTTCGGCAAGGGGGTAAGACTCCAAGAGCTTTCTTCGCTCCTTGCAAAGACGGGCGAAGTGACGGCGGGGGACCTCAACGAGATCCGCTTTGCAAAGCTTGCGGTCAACGCGTCCTTCTCGACGCTCTCGGTCATCTCGGGTCTCACCTTTGGCGAGCTTGCCTCGCGGCATAAAAAGCTTGCGCTCGGGCTCATGCGGGAAGTATTCTGCGTCGCCCGCGCCGCGGGCTGCAAAAAGCTCCCTTTAAGCGGACACGATCTTTTCCGCGTGTTTTCGGGGCCGTGGGCGGGGCTGCTGCTGCCCGTTGCCATGAAGCCTTATAAAAACACCCGTTCGGGGATGCTCAAAGACTTAGAGGCGGGCAGAAGAACGGACGTCGACTTTGTGGCGGGCGCCGCCGTAGATGAGGGCGGGCGGCTCGGCGTGGAGACGCCGCTTCTCGAAAGCGCCGTCTCCCTCGTGCACGACATCGAAAACGGGCTTGCGGAGATCGCGCCCGAAACATTGCAGTTACTGTAAAGAGGAAGATATGCGGCTCATTCTCATTCGCCACGGCGATCCCGACTACGAACACGATACGCTCACTCAAAAGGGGCGGCGGGAAGCCGCGCTCCTTGCCGAGCGCACCAAAACATGGAAGGTGGACGACGTTTACACCTCTCCCCTCGGAAGGGCGCGGGCGACGGCGGAGCCCTCCCTTCAGAATTGGGGGAAGGAGGCAGTTGTCCTCGATTGGGCGCAGGAGTTTTTCTACCTCGTTCCCGACGGGAAGGGGGGAAAGCGCATCGCGTGGGACTATTTCCCCTCCGAATGGACGAAGTTTGACGAGAATTTCATCGAAAACAAGTGGATCGAGCGCGAGGAGATGGCGCCCCTCCGCGAAGATTATAAAAGGGTCACGCGCGCGTTGGACGGGCTTATCGCCTCTTACGGCTATGAGCGCGACGGCAGGATGTACCGCGTGAAAAAACGCAGCGATAAGACGATCGTCATCTTCTGCCATTTCGGGGTGAGTATGATCTTTTTATCGCACCTTCTCAATCTGCCCGCCGAGGCCCTTTTGCACGGGCTCATTTTGCCGCCCACGTCCGTCACCATCCTCAGTACCGAGGAGCGCGTGGGGGACGAGGCGTACTTCCGTGCCGAACGCATCGGCGATACCTGCCATCTGC
>URMI01000059.1 GCA_900548845.1 uncultured Clostridia bacterium
CAACAACTACGGCGACCTCACGAAGAAGGACGTCAAAGTCAACTCCCGCGTGCTCATCCGCCGCTCCAACGAGGTCATCCCAGAAATTTTGGGGGCGGTCTCCCATACCGAGGGGAGCGTGCCCGTCGGAAAACCGTCCGTCTGCCCCTACTGCGGCAGCCCCGTGCGCGAAGCGGGCGCGAATTTGTTCTGTTCCAACGAAGACTGCCCGCCCCGCATCGTGCAGAAGCTCGCGCATTTCTGCTCCAAGAACGCGATGGACATCGAAGGGCTCTCCGAACAGACGCTTGCGCTTTTGTCCGAAAAGCGCGGCGTGAAGAATTTTTCCGACCTCTACGCCCTCACAGAAGAGAGCTTCGAAGGGCTCGAAGGCTTCCGCGAGAAGAAGATCAAAAATCTTCTCTCCGCCATCGAAAAGAGCAAGCATATCCCGCTCGACCGCTTCCTGTATGCGCTCGGCATCGAGGGCATCGGGCGCGTGGCGGCAAGAGACCTTGCGGCGTTCGGTTCGGTGGAAGAAGTCGCCACCCGCACGAAAGAGGAGCTTTTAGCCCTCGAGAACGTGGGCGAAGTGACGGCGAACGCCATTCTGAGTTACTTCGCAAATGAGGAAAACCGCGCGGAACTTGCCCGCCTCAAACGAGCGGGCGTTGCGCCCTACACCGAACAGCGGGTGACGGAAGGGGCGTTCGCGGGGGAGAGCGTCGTTTTGACCGGCACGCTCTCTTCGATGGGCCGCACCGAGGCGCAGAAGCGCATCGAAGCTTTGGGCGGCGTCTGCCAGAGCAGCGTCACCGCAAAGACGACGCTCGTCGTCGCGGGCGAGAAGGCGGGCAGCAAGCTCGACAAGGCAAAAAAGCTGAACATCCCCGTCCTTTCGGAGGAAGAATTTCTGAAACGGTTGGGCTGAGGGCGTGCTCTGCTGCCCGAAGCGGAGTTGCCCTCTGCTGCCCGAAGTGAACGAGCCCCCGCCGCGCGCCGCGCGGCGGGGGCGTTTTTCTTTTGAAACCGCATTATCTTTGCAAAAAGCACTTGTAAAAACGGCGCGTTCGTGCTATAATGAGCTATCATAGAAAATCGGCGCATTGTCGGCATCACCGAGAGGGAGGCAGGGGCAGGATGTACAGCATGACGGGCTTCGGAAAGGGAGAATACCGCGAGGGAGGACTTTGCGTCACCGTCGAATTGAAGTCGGTCAACAACCGCTTTTTGGATCTTGCCGTCAAGTGCCCGCACGCGCTCGCGCCCTACGAAGAGGACGTGCGCGCCCTCCTTCGCTCCCGCTTTGCGCGCGGCCGTATCGACGTCTTCGTGAGCATGACGGACTTAAGGGAAAAGCCCAAGACTCCGCGCGTCGACTTTGCGCTCGCAGAGGGGTATTTAAGCGCCGCAGGGGCGCTTTCCGAGCGCTTCCCCGAGGCCGAGAACGACGTTTCGCTCGCCTTTTTGCTGCGCCTTCCCGACGTGGTGCGCTTCGAAGAGGAAGAGGGCGAGGACGGGGCTTTGAAGCCCGCCCTGCTCGCGGCGGCGGAGAAGGCTGCCGACGCGCTCTCTGCGATGCGCCGTGCCGAGGGCGACCGCCTGAAAGAGGACGTGCTGCAACGGGGGAAAGAGATCGCATCGCTTCGCGACGCCATTTCCGAGCGCGCGCCCCTCGTTGCCGAAGAGTACAGAAAGAAGCTCACCGAGCGCATGAACGAATATCTCGGCGGCAAGGTGGATGAGACGCGCATCCTGACGGAAGCCGCGCTCTTTGCCGATAAATGCAGCATCGACGAGGAGCTCACCCGTCTGAGCTCGCACATCAAAGAGCTGTTCCGCATCGCGGAAGAGGAGACGGTGGGAAGAAAGCTCGACTTCCTCATCCAGGAATTCAACCGCGAGTGCAACACCGTGTGCAGCAAGAGCAACGACGCGGCGATCACGGCGCTCGCGCTCAAAATGAAGAACGAGATCGAAAAGGTGCGCGAACAGATCCAGAACCTCGAATGAGGCGCAATGAGTTTATGAGAAACAGGCTTTACATCATCTCCGGCCCTTCGGGGGTCGGCAAGGGAACGCTCGTCAAGGAGCTTCTGAAGCTCGACGAAAACCTGGCGCTCTCCGTCTCCTGCACGACGCGGAAGCCCCGCGCGGGGGAGAGAGACGGCGTTGATTACTTCTTCCTGACGAGGGATGAATTTCTGCGCCGCGTCGAAGCGGACGGCTTTTTGGAGTACGACGAGCACTTCGGCAACTACTACGGCACGCCCAAAGACTTCGTGCGCGAACAGATGAAGGAAAAATCGGTCATTTTGGAGATCGACGTCGTGGGCGCGCTCAACGTGCAGAAGCGCTGCGGGGCGGAATTCGCCCCCGTGCTCATCCTCGTCGTCCCGCCCGATGAAGAGACGCTCATCCATCGCCTCGAAGGCAGGGCCTCGGAGGACGAAGACGCCTTAAGAGAACGGCTCGCCCGCGCAAGATACGAGCTCTCGCTCAAAGACCAATATGACTATGTCGTCGTCAACGACGATCTCAAAGAGACGGCAGCCCGCCTTCATGAGATCGTTTTGGCGGAGAATGCGAAATAAAGAGACAAGGAGACGGACTTATGATCAATGAACCTTCGGTAGACGCACTCGTGAGAAAACTCGGCACGGAAGAAGACCCCGTGAGCCGCTATGAGCTCTGCGTCGTCGTTGCAAAGCGTACCCGCCAGATCATCGAACAGATGCAGGCAACGGGAGTCACCGAGCTCCCCGGAAAGCAGAAGGAGATCGTGCTCGCCTGCCAGGAGATCATGAACGGCAAAGTGCACATCTCGAGGGACTGAGTTCCCTTGACCGCCCCGTATCAAAGACGGGGCAATTTCCTATTTTTGAGACGTAAGGAGGAAGGGATGGTCGCAGAGGTGATCGTAGACATCGCGCACAGCGAAGTGGACCGCGTCTTCGACTATCTTTGCGGGGACGAAGTGTGTGCGGGCATGCGCGTCACCGTGCCCTTTGCAAGGAGCGTGACGACGGGGATCGTCATGCGCGTCAAAGAGGCGAGCGGACTTCCGCCCGAAAAGCTGAAAAAGATCATTCGCGTCCTCGACGAGCTGCCCGCCCTCAACGCAGAGTGCCTTGCGCTTGCCGAAAAGCTCGCGCGGCGCTACCGCTGCCCGAAGGCGCTCGTGCTGCGGCTCTTTCTGCCCGCCGAAATGCGCACGGGGAAGGTCTCCGAGCGCTTGAAGTCGGTCGTCTCTTTTTCGGGAGACATTGAACTCATCCCGCCCCGCGCAAAGCGGCAGAGAGAACTTGCCGAATTTTTATCTGCCCGCGGCGAGGCGGATCTTACCGCTCTCCGCGAAGAGTTCGGCTCCGCCGTCAAGGGGCTCGAGGAGCGGGGGATGCTGCACATCGAAAAGCGGCGCGTCTTCCGCGACCCTTACGAACGGCTGCAAAAATCGGCGCCTCTCCGCCCGCTCACGCCCGCGCAGGAGGCCGCCGTTCATACGATAGAAACCACACAAAAGACGGTCACGCTCATCCACGGCGTCACGGGGAGCGGCAAGACGGAAATTTACCTCACCCTCATCGCCCATGCCTTAGAGGCGGGGAAGAGCGCCATCTTTTTGGTGCCCGAAATTTCGCTGACGCCGCAGATGTTCGCGCAGCTGCGCGCACGCTTTCAGATGAGCTGCGCCATCCTGCACAGCGGGCTTTCGGCGGGGGAGCGCTTCGACGAATGGGAGCGCCTGCGTTCGGGGGAGGCTAAGATCGCCATCGGGGCGCGCTCCGCGGTGTTCGCGCCGCTGGAACATATCGGCGTCATCGTCATCGACGAGGAGCACGACGGCAGCTATTCTTCCGAGAGCTCCCCGCGCTACAATACCTTTGATATCGCCTATCTCCGGGCGAGATACAACGGCTGCAAGCTGGTCCTGGGCAGCGCGACGCCCTCCGTCGAGACGTACCGCCGCGCAAAGCAAGGAGAGTTCGAACTCATCACCCTGCCCGAGCGCATCAACCGCCGCCCCATGCCCGAGGTGCATCTCGTCGATATGCGAAGAGAAGTCAAGCGGGGCAACCCTTCTCCCTTTTCGGCGGCTTTGCGGGAGCGCCTCGAGACCTGCCTCGAAAAGGGCGATCAGGCCATTTTGTTCCTGAACCGCAGGGGATATTCGCAGACGGTCATCTGCCGCGACTGCGGGTATGTCGCAAAATGCGAACACTGCGACGTTTCTTTGACCTATCACAGCGAGGAAAACTGCCTCAAATGCCACTACTGCGGCACGAAGTACCATATGCTCTCTGCCTGCCCTCAGTGCGGGGGCGTGCATATCAACTATGTCGGCACGGGCACCCAGCGCGTGGAGCGGGAGCTCAAAAAGCTGTATCCCAAGGCGCGCATTTTGCGCATGGACAACGATACGACGAGCGGCAAGGAGGGGCATCTCAAAATTTTGCAGCGCTTTGCCGCCAGAGAGGCGGATATCCTCGTCGGCACGCAGATGGTCGCCAAGGGGCACGATTTCCCCAACGTGACGCTCGTGGGGATCCTCGATGCGGATATGAGCCTGCACTTTCCCGATTATCGGAGCGGGGAGCGCACCTTTCAGCTCGTTACGCAGGTCGCGGGCAGGAGCGGCAGGGCGGAGAACAGGGGGGAAGTCGTGTTGCAGACGTACGACCCCGATAACTACATCCTGCGCTTTGCGGCGTCTTACGATTACGAGGGCTTTTACGAGCACGAAGTGGGCATGCGCGCCGCGATGGCGTTCCCGCCCTTTGCGCGCATCGTCCGCGTGATGGTGACGGCGGAAGAGGACAAGCTCGCCCTCGCCGCCCTCAAAGCGGTGTATGAAAAATTGCAGCGGGTGTATGCCGAGGAATCGGAAAAATTTTTGTTCTTCAACAAGATGCACGCGCCCGTCAAGCGCATCCAGAATAAATTCCGATATCAGGTGCTCATGCGCCTGACGGACGGCAGTCCTCTTCCCCGCATCTATGAGATCGCGGCGGAGGAGAATACAAAGGAAGTATTGGTCTATGTCGAGGAAAACCCCGGCAATTTGAGTTAAGGAGGAGACTATGATCCGCGAGATCGTGCAATTGGGAGACAAGGTGCTGCGCGAAACATGCGCGCCCGTGGAAAAGTTCGACGAGGAGCTTATGCGTCTCCTCGACGACATGAAGGAGACCCTGAAGAAGGCGCAGGGCGCAGGGCTCGCCGCCCCGCAGGTGGGGGTGCCCGTGCGCGCCGTCGTCGTCGACGTCGAAGAGGGGTTTTTTGAATTCGTCAACCCCGTGTTCGTGTGGCAGAAGGGGGAGCAGACGGGCCCCGAAGGCTGCCTTTCCGTGCGCGGGAAGGAGGGCGTCGTCACCCGCCCTTCCAAGGTGAAGATCGTGTATAAAGACAGGAAGGGCAACCGCTGCTCGCTCGTCGCGCACGACTTCTTTGCACGCGCCGTCTGCCATGAGCTCGATCATCTCGACGGCATCATCTATATCGATAAGGCCGCGCGCGTGTACGACGAGGAGGACTGATGAAGCTCATCTTTGCGGGGACGCCCGACTTTGCCGTCCTGCCCCTTGAGAAGCTGCATTCCGCGTTCGGCGTTGCCGCCGTTCTGACGCAGCCCGACCGCCCGCAGGGCAGAAAGGGCATTTTGACGCCGCCCCCCGTCAAGCAGGCGGCGCTCGCGCTCGGCATTCCCGTGCTGCAGCCCGAAAGCTTAAAGCGCGATCCTTCCGTCCTCTTTCAGGCGGGCGGGGCGCTGCTCGTCACCTGCGCATACGGGCAAATTCTGACGCAGGAAGTGCTCGATCTCTACCCGATGGGCGTATGGAACGTGCATGCGAGCCTGCTGCCTTCCTACCGCGGGGCGGCGCCCATCCCGCGCGTCATCATGGACGGCTGCCGCGAGACGGGCGTCACCATCATGAAGACGGATATCGGCCTCGATACGGGCGACATCTTCTTGCAGGAACGCTGCCCCGTCTATGACGAGGATACGGCGGATGCGCTTGCAAAACGGCTCTCCTCGTTGGGCGCGGAGCTCATCGTCAAGGCGGTGCGGCGCATCCTCGAAGGGGACGTTTCGCTTACGCCGCAGGGCGAGGGGTTCGTGTGTAAAAAAGTCGTGCGCACGCAGGTGGACTTTGCAAAGAGCGCGCGCGAAGTTTCCTGCCTCATCCGCGGGCTTTCGCCCGCGCCGCTTGCCTTCGGCATCTGCCACGGGCATACGCTCAACTTCTACTTCGCTTCCGAAGAAAAGACGGTAAGCGACGCACCCTTCGGCACCGTGCTTTCGGCATCCCCCAAGGGCGGGTTCGTGATAAAATGCGGGGAAGGGGCGGTGCGCGTCGCGGAAGTGCAGCCCGCAGGCGGCAAGAGGATGAGCGTCCGCGACTTCCTCAACGGCAATAAACTCAAAAGAT
>URMI01000060.1 GCA_900548845.1 uncultured Clostridia bacterium
ATGGCGAGCCGCATCCTCGGCATGGGCGATGTCCTCTCCCTCATCGAAAAGGCGCAGGAGGCGGTCACCGAGCAGCAGATGAAGGATATGGAGCGCAAGATGCGCGAAATGTCCTTTACGCTCACCGACTATCTCGCCCAGTTCGAAACGCTCAAAAAGATGGGCGGTGCGGGCGCGCTCATGAACATGCTCCCCGGCGCGGGAAAGTTCAAAATGAACGAAGCGGACATCGACGAGAAAAAGCTCGAACGCACCAAGGCGATCATCCTTTCCATGACGCCCAAGGAGCGCGACAACCCGCAGATCATCAATTCCCCCAGGAAGCGCCGCATCGCAGAGGGCTCGGGCACGAGCGTGCAGGAAGTCAACCAGCTATTAAAGCAGTTCGACCAGGCCAAGCAGCTCATGAAGCAGCTCAAGGGCGGCAAGGGCAAATTCCGCCTTCCCTTTTAAGGGCGCGGCATAAAACAAGTCAAAAATCGATCATTTTTTCGGAGGTCAAATACTATGGTCAAAATGAGATTGGTGAGAATGGGCGACAAGAAGTCCCCCGTCTACCGTATCGTCGTCGTGGACGCGCGCAAGGCAGCCACGGGCGAGTATCTGGATAAGGTCGGCTTCTACGATCCCAGATCCAACCCCGTCACGCTCACCGTGGACGTCGAGAAGGCAAAAGATTGGCTCTCGAAGGGCGTTCAGCCCACCGAGACGGTCAAGTCCCTGCTCGTCGCTTCGGGCGCGATGGAAAAGAGCGATAAGCTCTCTCCCGCCAAGACGAAGACGAAGAAAAAGAAGTAAGCTGCGCTGCGGCTGCAGCCTTTGCGCATAAGGAGGAGGCACCATGCTGGAACTCATCAAGTACATCGTCGAACAGTTCGCCGAAGAAAAGGACGCCATCTCGTACGACGTCGAAGAGACGGAAGATGCGATCACCGTCACCGTGCTCCTTGCCGAGTCCGATATGGGCAAAGTCATCGGCAAACAGGGCAAGATCGCCAAGGCGCTCCGCACGCTCGTGCGCGCGGCAACGCCCAAGGGCAGCAAGAAGTACAATGTGGAGATCAAGGAACGCCCTCAGGCGTAAACGGTTTTCCACGGGCGCTTTGCGGAAAAAAACCGCAGAGCGCCTTTTTGCTTTTTTTCGCGCATTCGGCGTCTTTGAAGAAGAAAAAAGGCAAAAACGCATGCGAAATCGGCGGCAAAATGCCGTTTTTTTGTGCAAACTGCGTTTCGGGGAGAGCAGAATGTCCACAAAGTGCACGAAAAAAAATTCCCCCGGCTGCCCGTTTATTTGGGGGGAAAGGGTTGCAAATCGCTCCGATATGTGGTATAATTCTAACAAAATGAAAGGCCGCGGGCACAAGATAACGTGCCCTCGGCCTTCACACATATCCCGTGCGGATGTTTGACGGGGCGCGCACCTGCGCCGCAGAACCAAGCATCCCGGCGGGATACAAAGGAGGGATCATGGCAGAAGAAGAAAACATGCCTCGGGAAGAAATTTCCGAAGAAGTGCCTCAAAGCGAGCCTGCTCCCGAAACGGAACAGGTCCCCGAAGGGGACGGCGAAGCTCCCGGAGCGGAAGCTGCGGAAGGAGCGGAAGGGGCGCAGACGCCCGCAGAAGAGGATGCTGCGGAAGATGCTCCCGCGGAAGACGAGGAAGCTTCCGAACGCAGCAGCAACAGAAAGAAAGTCATCATCGGCGTCTCCATCGTCGTCGCACTCATCGTCATATTCATCATCATCTTGCTTCTCTTGCTCGGCTCGTGCACGCACCGCCATTCGATGACCCACGTCGACGGCGTCGGCGCAACGTGCGAGACCCCGGGCGTCATCGAACATTGGCATTGCGACGAGTGCGATAAAGACTATCTCGACGAAGACGGCAAAGAGCCCATCGGCGACGTCACCATCCCGCCCATCTCCCACAATATCGTCATTGTGGCGTATCAGGCAGCCACCTGTACGGAGCCCGGCCACACGGCGGGCGCGTACTGCGCGGACTGCGGCGAGGTGCTCGAAGAACAGGAAGAGATCCCCGCGCTCGGGCATGATTTCCCCGAAGGAGGGTACGAAGTCACCCAAGAGCCGACCTGCACCGAAGAGGGCGTGAAGGAGTGCGTCTGCACGCGCTGCGGCGAGACGATCTCGGAAGTTATCCCCGCTCTCGGGCACGACCCCGTAGCGGAGGAGGGCGCGCCCGCGACGTGCGACAAGGACGGCTTGACGGGCGAAGTCGTCTGCAAGCGCTGCGGCGCATTGCTCGAGGAGTCGGAAGTCATCCCCGCGCTCGGCCACGATTGGGGCGCCCCCGTCGTCATTGAGGAAGCGAAGTGCCTGTTCGACGGTAAGCAGAAATATACCTGCGAGCGCTGCGGCGCAGAAGAGGAGGAAACGATCCCTGCCCTCGGGCACAATATGACGGCCGCTCCTGACATTGAACCCACTTGCGAGACGTCGGGCGTAAAAGGAAGGAGAGTATGCGATCGTTGCGGTTGGATCGAAGAGGGCGAGATCATCCCGCCCCTCGGGCATGAGATCGAAAACAACGAGTGCATCCACTGTCACAAAAAAGCCTGCACCGACTTGGAGTTTGAGCTGAGCTCTACGAAAGATTATTATATTCTTGTCGGTCTCGGCTCATGTAAGCATACCCACATCCTTGTGCCCGATAAGCACATAGATCCCGACCACAGCGAATTGGGTGAGCTGCTCGTGACGACGGTCAGGAACAATGCGTTTTCATCTAACCACTCAAACCAACAGGTCGAACAGATCCATACGATCAGTTTTCCCTATTCGGTCAAGAGCATTGGATCGGCTGCTTTTGCGGGCTGCACAAATTTGGAAAGCGTAACATTCGGTACGGGTCTTACGCTGATTGAATCAAATGCATTTACCGACTGTGTCAATTTGACGTTTGTCCGTTTCCGTGGAACGACAGAGGGTTGGCAAGCTTCGGCTGATCCGCAAGCGGTGGTAGGAACACCGATCGATAGCTCCGATCTGGCATCTCCGTCGAAAGCGGCGCAGTTGCTTACAGAAGACTATTACGGCTGCAAATGGTGGATCGGGGATACCCGTATCCGGATTCGTCCTTAATGCAATGAGAACGTGAGGCGGAGGGAAATGCCCTCCGCCTCTGCTTTTGTATGCGCCCGCGGGGCGCCCGTTCGGGGCGCCCCGCGGGCGCTTCTCTTAATCCCGCTGCCCTCGTCCGCAGCATCAAAAAAGGCGCGCGGCCCAAAAGCCGCGCGCCCGCCGTATCATTCGGTTTTATCAGACGACGTAAGCGGGATCGCTTGCCGCCTGGTCGAGCTCCTTCTTCTGCTCCTGATAGCCGGGCTTGCCGAGGAGGGCGAAGGTCGCCTTCTTGCCCGCTTCGACGCCGGGCTGGTTGAAGGTGTTGATATCGAACATCGCGCCCGCATAAGCGGTCTGCAGCTCGAAGAGGAACAAGAGTTGGCCGAGGGTGAACTCGTTGACCTCGGGCAGGGTGATGGTGTAGTTGAGCCTTCCCGCCTTGGTGAGGGCATATGCCGTCGCCTTGTTCTCTGCCTGGATGAGCTCTTCCATCGTGTGCCCGCCGAGGAAGCCGACGTCGGGGATATCCTCGCAGCCGTGGGGGATGGGGAACTTCTCCTTATAGCTGCCGACGGAAAGGAAGGTCACGACTTTGTCGTAAGGGCCTTCGGTGTAGAGCTGCACCTGCGAGTGCTGGTCGGTGACGCCGAGCGCCTTGACGGGCGTCTGGCCGACGTTGCAGGGCTCGCCGCCGAGCGTCACGTTCTTGCCGAGCGATTCCGCCCACAGCTGCGCGTACCAGTCGGAGACGGTGCGCAGGTTATCGGAGTACGGCATGAGAACGCCGATGTTCTTGCCGTCGTTCATCGCAATGTACTGGAGCGTCGCGCAAAGGAGGGCAGGGTTCTTTTTGAGGTCCGCCGTCTTACACAGCTTGTCCATATAGGCAGCGCCCTTCAAGAGCAGCTTGATGTCGATGCCGAGCACCGCCGCGGGCAGAAGCCCCACGGGGGAAAGTTCGGAAAATCTTCCGCCCACGCCGTCGGGGAGCACATAGCTCTTGACGCCGCCGAGCTCTTTGGAGATCTTCACGAGGTTGCCCCTCACGGCGTCCGTCGTGAACACGACGTGATCCTTGACGTTTTCGCCCGCCTTTTCGAGCAGGTCTGCAATGATGAGGTACTGCGTCATCGTCTCGCTCGTCGCGCCCGACTTGGAGATGACGTTGAAGCAGGTCTTCTTGATGTCGATGACGTCCAAAAGCTCCTTCATGCGCACGGGGTCGACGTTGTCTTCCACATAGAACTTCGGCCCTCTCCTCTTGGACTTGGGCAGGTCGTTGTAGTGCAGGTGGCAGAGCGCGTTGAACGCCATGATGGGCCCGAGCGCCGAACCGCCGATGCCGAGCACCACGAAGTTGTCAAAGTTCCTGCGGATCTTCTTGGCCTCTTCCAGGATATCCGCCACGATCTCGTCCTGGTTGTAAGGGAGCTCCGTCCAGCCCATGAAGAGCTCGTCGCGGCCGCGGTTGTTCGCCACGAAGGCGTGCGCCGCCTTGGCAAGCTTCTTGTGCGCATCCAGCGTCTTCTGCGAGATGCCCCTGTAGCCGAGATACTTATCCGTCATGTTGGTGTAGTCCACTCTCACGCGGAGCGCCTTGCGCAGTTCGTCCGTCAGTCTCATAATACATCCTCCATTTTTTCGGCAGATTTGCCTTACCTTTCTATTGTAAGCTACTTTTTCCTCCTTGTCAATAGCACGCCCGAAAAAATACCCCGCGAAGGCAAAATTTTTCTCGTATTTCCCGCTTTGGCGGCGCGTTTCCCCGAAGGAAGCACGCGGCGGAGAAGCGCCCGAAGGTCCGCGGGCCAAAAAAGCGCGAAGAGGGCGGCCTCTCCGATGAGCAGGAGCACAAACAGGCAGACGAGCGCGGGCAGGAAGCTTAGATGCAGCAGGAAGAACTTTCTGAGGGCAAGCCCGAAGGCGATCGCGACGCAGGAGGAGAGGAGCACTTTGAAAAGCAGCTTTTTCTCCCCCGCCGTTCCCGTCTTTTTTTTGAGGACGGCAAGGGAGAGCACGGCAGAGAGCGTGTGCTCCGCCGCCATGCCGCAAAGGAGCGCCCCGCTCCCGAGCTTCCCCGCAAGGCAGACGACGCAGAGGATCATCGCCCCCGCGCCCGCAAGGAAGATAAAGAGGGTGTGCTTTTCGCAGCGGAGGGAGTTGAGAAGGCTCGCCGCGATCATGGAAACGCTCATGGGGAGGAGCAGCAAAGACCCGAGCGCGATGAGCACGCCGCTTTTCGGGCTGTCAAAGAGCAGGATGCCGATATCCCGCCCCAACACGGCATAGAGGGGCAGGAGCGCCCCCGCGATGAGGAAGGCGGCGGAGAGCGCTTTTTTCGTGAGAGAAGCAAGCTTCTCCTTCTCGCCGCGCGCGGCGCAAGCGGAAAATTCGGGGACGAGCACGAGCGCCGCCGAACTCAAAAAGGCAGAGGGGATGAGCATGACGGGCATCACCATGCCATAGACGACGCCGTATTCCGCCATCGCCTCCTGCGAGGTCGCTCCCGCCGCCGTGAGGCAGAGCGGGAAGAGAAAGGAGACGAGCATCCCCGTGAGCGAGGAAGCGGCGCGCATGGCGGTGAGGGGAAGAGCGGAGGAGAGGAGCGGCTTTACCGCCCGCTTGGGCGAGGCGAACGCCCCTCCGCGCGCGAGGAAGCAGCCGAAGGCGAGCGAGAAGGAGACAAGGCGCGATAACAGCACGGCGCCCGCGGCGAGCGTCTCCTTCGCAAGGGCGAGCGGGCAGAAGACGAGAAGGCAGGATCCCGCGGCGATCATCACCGCCTCTTCCGAAAGCTCCGTAAAGGAGTAGAGGAAGAAGCGCTTCTCCCCCCAGAAATACCCCCTCAGCACGGCGTAGACGGCGGTGGGCGGCAGGCCGAGGAGCAGGATATAAAAGAGCCGTTCCGCCCCCTCGTCCGAAAACACGCCCGAAAAGAAGGGGCGGAGGGCAAAGAGCAGTACTTCAAATAAGAGCGAAACGCCAAAAGAGAGCAGGAGCGCGGCGGTCACGGCGGAGCGTTCGGCGCGCTTGTCCCCCCGCGTGCGGTGGGCGGCGACGGTGCGCGAGAGCGTTGCGGGCAGCCCGCTCGCAGAGAGCATCAAAAGCACGGAAAAGACGGTGAGCGCCATCTGATAGCGCCCCAGCCCCTCCGCGCCGAGCGTGCGCGAGAGCAGAATGCGGTACAAAAAGCCGAGGCAGTGCTCCGCGGCGGAAAAGGCGGTCACAAGGGCGGATGTGCGGAGAAGGTCCATATTCCCTATTGTATTCTCCCCGCCCCGCCCGTTATG
>URMI01000061.1 GCA_900548845.1 uncultured Clostridia bacterium
ACTTGTCCCGCAAATTTTACAAAATTTTACCTTTTGGTTACAAATTCATGAAAAACAAGTGACAAACGGGTGCTATAATTGCTATAATAAGCATAATGGGAAATTAAGAACGACCCCGGATCCTCTTACCAAAGAAACAGAAGGAGAAACACAATGCCGGTAACAGAAGTCTTAGAAACCGTTATGCTGCTCCTGGGCGGCCTGGGCGCCTTCCTCGCGGGCATGGAGATCATGTCCGAGAGCATGTCCCGCCTTGCCCACGGGGGATTGAGGCGCATGCTCAACAAGACGGCGGGCAACCGCTTCGCGGGCGTCGGGATCGGCGCCGCCGTCACGATGATCATCCAGAGCTCGTCCGCTACGACCGTCATGGTCGTCGGCCTCGTCAACGCGGGCATCTTAACGCTCTTCCAGGCGACCGCCATCATCATGGGCGCCAACATTGGTACCACCATCACGGCGTGGATCGCTTCGCTCGGGAGTCTGGACGTTTCGGCGTTCCTGCTCCTCTTCGCCGTCGTCGGCGTGTTCATGAAGATGCTCTCCAAGCGTGAGAACATCAAGCTCATCGGCGATACGCTGACGGGCATCGGCCTCGTGTTCGTCGGTCTCTCCGTCATGTCGAGCGCGATGGACCCCGACCTGCACCCCGAGATGATGGGCGTCATCAAACAGGCGCTCGAAGTCGTCAAAAATCCCTTCCTTCTCCTTCTCATCGGCGCGGTGGCGACGGGCATCATCCAGTCCTCTTCGGCGGTCACGAGTATCGTCGTCGTGCTCGCAACGAGCGGCGTGCTCATCGGCGGCACGGGCGACGGCGTATATTACGTCGTCATCGGTTCCAACATCGGTACCTGCGTGACGGCGCTCCTTTCCTCCATCGGCGCGCAGCCCAATGCAAGAAGAGCCGCCATCATCCACCTTCTCTTCAACTGCTTCGGCGCCGTCATCTTCACGATATTCCTCCTCTGTTGGGGCTGGTTCGGCACTTCCTTCCAGGATGTCGTCCTGAACGTCATCTTCCCTGAAAACTATCAGTTCCAGATCGCCTTCTTCCACACGCTCTTCAACGTGACCTGCACCATCCTCTTCCTTCCCTTTGCGAAGGGCTTCGTGTGGCTCGCGAACAACCTTCTTCGCAGCAAGAAGGGGGAGCCGACGCCCGAAGAAGAGCTCATTGCGCACCCCGACGAGCGCCTTCTGCGCAACCCTTCCGTCGGTCTTGCATATCTTTATCAGGAGACGGGCAAGGTGTTCGCCTTCTCGATGGATACGCTCGATAAGGCGTTCAACGCCTTCCTTGCGAAGGATACCTCCGTTTCTCAGTCGATCAACGAGCGCAACGGGGAGATCGCGCAGATGAGCCGCCAGGAAGTTGCCTACCTTGTCAAGCTCTCTGCAAATTCCCTCGTCATGGAGGAAGAAAAGACCATCTCTTCCCTCCATTACGTCTTGAATGACATCGTGCGTATCGGCGAACTTGCCGACAACGTCACCAAATATACCGGGCATTATGTGAATGACGGGCTGCATTTCTCTTCCGAGTTCTTGGAGATGCTCAAGGAGATGTACGCCAAGATACAGAAGCTCTACGGCCTTTCCCGCGAAGCCTTTGAAAAGAAGGACTTCATGAAGCTGCGCGAAGTGGACGCCCTCGAAGACGAGATCGACAACGAGCGCCGCCGCCTCGTTCAGACGCACATCCAGCGCCTCAACGAAGGCAAGTGCCAGCCGCAGAATTCGAGCGTCTTCATCAACCTCGTCGGCAACCTCGAACGCGCCGCAGACCACATCACATACATCGCCCATTCCATCGAACAAAATCAGTGACGCCTTTGGGCGTTTTGGAGGGGTAACGTGGCAAACAAAGTCTTTCTTCTTGAAGACGACAAGAGCATCTGCGAGCTTGTGAAGTGCACGCTCGACTTAAGCAGCATCTCCTGCGAGTATTTCACGACGGTGAAGGAATTTCGGGAGGCGATGGAGCGGGAGACGCCCGACGTCGTGCTCCTCGACATCATGCTCACGGACGGGGACGGCGTGGAGGTCCTGAAAGAGGTCAAGACGCATCACCCCGAAGTGAGCGCCATCATGCTCTCGGCGCTCTCCAAGGAGACGGACAAAGTGCGCGGCCTCAATGCGGGCGCGGACGACTATATTGCAAAGCCCTTCGGCGTTCTGGAGCTCGTGGCGCGCGTCAACGCGGCGCTTCGGCGCACCGTCAAGTCCTCCGTCCTCAAGGTGGGCGAGCTCGAGATGAACTTCGACAACATGACCGTCGTCTACCGCGGAAAGCCGCTCACCCTCAACAACAAGGAATTCCAGCTCCTCAAATTCTGCGCCGCCAACGAGGGCAAGGTGCTCCCGCGCGATACGCTCCTCACCGAGGTGTGGGGCTACGACGACGGCGAAACGCGTACGCTCGACAACCATATCGCACGGCTCCGCAAGCTGGGGCTGAATTTCGAGACGGTGTTCGGCGTCGGGTACCGCTTTATCGCGGGTTGAGGGGGGCGGAATGAGAAAACGTATCCTCTGGACGGGAGTGCTGATCAGTGCGATCGCGCTCCTCGTCTTTTCTTTGATCTCCGCAGAGCTCTACTACAAGAGCAGCCTCCGCTACACCGAAAACGATCTGAGGGCGTATATGGAGCGCTTCGACGCGGCGCTTTCTCAGGAGGAACTTACCGAAGAATATGCCCGCGCCCTTTCCGAAGAGCTCTTCGGCGCGCGCGTCACCTTCCTCGATGAGAACGGCGCGATCCTCGCCGATTCGGTGGAGGGGGAGGAAGATACCCGTGCCGACCGCCCCGAAGTCGTCGAGGCGATGCGGGAGGGGGAGGGTTTCGACGCCCGCGCCTCTCAGACGCTCAGGGAAGACTATTCCTACTACTGCCGTCAGTTTCAGGGCGGGGCGTATTATGTGCGCATCGCCATCCCCACGCAGTCGCTCGTCGACGTGTATTTGAGTTCCTTCCCCGTCGTCTTCACCTTTTTGCTCCTCGACCTTGCCGTCTGCCTGCTCGCGACCTATCTTCTGACGGATACCGTCTTGAAGCCTGTCGAAAAGCTCGCGATGGACGCGGCGCGGAGAAAGCGCATCACGCCGTCCTGCCCCGAGCTCGAAACGCTGGCGGCGCTCATGAACCGCATGAACGACGACGCCGAGCGGCAGATGAAGCAGATCGCCGACGAAAAGGAGCTCGTCGTCAAGGCGCAGCAGTCCAAGAACGACTTCATCGCCAATATCACGCACGAGATGAACACCCCGCTCACCTCCATCAAGGGGTTTGCAGAACTCCTTGCGGCGGGGGCGCTCTCGGGAGAGACGGCGCAGCGCGCGGCACAGACCATCCTCTTGCAGAGCGAACGCCTCACCAACCTCGTCGCCTCCATCATCAACTACAACGAGATCGACAGCGACGATCTGCCGACCTACGAGGTGAACGCTTCGAAGATCGCCGAAGAACTTCTGGAAACGCTCGCGCCCGCCATCGACGAGCGGCACATCACGCTCTATACGCACATCGAGCCCGACGTGCTCCTCATGAGCCGTCAGGAGCGCGTCACCGAGATCTTCGGCAACCTCATCCGCAACGCCATCCGCTACAACCGCGACGGGGGGAGCCTCACCGTCGCACTCACCAAGACGCAGTTCTCCGTGCGGGATACGGGCATCGGCATCGCCGAAGAGGACAGAGAGCGCATCTTCGACCGCTTCTTCACGGTGGATAAGTCGCACAGCGGCAAGAACGGCGGCTTCGGGCTGGGGCTATCCGTCGTCAAAAAACTGTGCAAAAAGGCGGGCTGGTGGATCGGCGTCGAGAGCGAAGTGGGCAAGGGCTCCACGTTCACCGTGCGGTTTTCCCGCTGAGCGGACGGGGCGGCGAGCACTTTTCGCGGAAAAGGCAAAAAACCTCTTGATTTTGCAGGGGGCAGATGGTATAATGAAAGCGGCGCGGAGCTTCCGTGCCGCATTTTCGTCGCCCTCGGGAAGGCTGCGGGGGCAGGGAGCAAGACTATGAAGATCACCATCCGCGAAGAGGGGAAATATACCGCCCCCGGAGAAGGCGTCGGCGTCTTCTTCGAAGACCTCAACTACGACCTCGACGGCGGCCTGTATGCCGAGATGCTGGAAAACCGCAACTTCGAGGCGAAGGACGTCCACGGCGAGTGGGATAACTATATCGTCGAAAACGACGGCAGCTACGGCTGGACGCCCACGGGCGAGGGCGTTGCGTTGAAGATCAAGTGGGACCGCTCGCTCTTCATCGAAAACCCGCACTATCTGCGCCTCACCGTCCAAAAGGCGGGCGAGGGCGTCAAAAATAAGGCATACGACGGCATCTATCTTCAAAAGGGGATGGGCTACACCGTTTCCTTCTATGCCCGTTCCTACGATTACAAGAAGAAGCTTTGGGTGGGCGTATTTGACGGCGGCAAAGCCGTGCTCGCCAAGAAGGTGCGTCTCCGCCCCGACGGCAAGTGGCACCGCTATGAATTTCATATGAAGAGCCGTGCTGAGCTCGATAGGGCGTCCTTCGAAGTGCGCATGACGGAGGCGGGCGCCATCCATCTCGACTGCTTTTCGATGATGCCCGACAACGCCGTGAAGGGCATCTTCCGCCGCGACCTTGCCGAAATGCTGCGCGACTTGAAGCCCAAGTTCGTGCGCTTCCCGGGCGGGTGCGTCGTAGAGGGCAACAACCTCGAAAACCGCTATCTCTGGAAGGCGTCGGTGGGGCAGAGGGAACGCCGCCGCCACAACTGGAACCGCTGGGCGGTGCACGGCGTCTGCCCCGAAAACAATTTCAGAACGCCCTTCTCGCACTACGGTCAGACGCTGGGCGTGGGGTATTACGAATACTTCCTCCTCTGCGAATGCCTGGGCGCCAAGCCGCTGCCCGTCGTCAGCGTTGGCATCGCCTGCCAGTATATGTCGACGCAGTTCGTGCCGCTTGACGACCCCGCGCTCGAAGTGTACATCCAGGAAGCGCTCGACCTTGTCGAATTCGCCAACGGCGGCGCCGATACCGTCTGGGGCAGGGTGCGCGCCGAGATGGGGCATCCCAAGCCCTTCGGGCTCGAATACCTCGGCGTCGGCAACGAGCAGTGGGAAGACAGGGGCAACGAATTTTACAAGCGCTTCGAACTGTTCGAAAAGCGCATCCACGAGAAATATCCAACGCTGAAGATCATCGGCACGGTCGGCCCGACGGTGGACACCCCTTCGCACAAGAGCGCCTGGGAGTGGACGAAGGAAAACCTTGCAAAGAATCCCGATTTCGTGTACGCCTCGGACGAACACTTCTACGCTTCGCCCGAGTGGCTGTATCAGCATGCAAATATGTATGACGACTACCCCTCCGACTGCCGCGTGTATGCGGGCGAGTATGCCGCGCATGTGCCGGGCTCGGGCTGCGCGGGCTTCAACGCGCCTCAGGCCAACGTGTGGGAGGGCGCGCTCGCCGAAGCCGCGTTCATGACGGGCATGGAGCGTAATTCCGATATCGTCGTCATGTCTTCGTATGCGCCCCTCTTCGGGCGGCTCGGCTATACGCAGTGGAGCCCCGACCTCATCTGGTTCGACGGCAAGCGCGCATATGCGACGGTCAACTACTATGTGCAGCAGCTGTTCAGCCTCTTTACGGGCAACGTGGTGCTCAACACCGAGGCGGAAGGAGGGCTCTATGCCTCCGCGACCGAGCTTGAGGGCCTCGTCTATGTCAAGGTCGTCAACCCTTCCGACAAGGAAGTGGAAGCGGAGTTCGAGGGCGATTTCGACTTCGGCGCGCTCACGCGCATCATCCGCATGGCGGGCGATCCTGCCGTCTACAACACCATCGATGAGCCCGAGAAGCTGGTGCCCGAGGACGTCGCTCCCACCGCGCCCCGCTCTCTGACGCTGCCGCCGCACAGTTTCCATGTGCTCATCTTCCATAAGTAAAAAAGTAACTTTTTTCGGGCGGCGCGTCAAAAATGCCGCCTTGACAGACGAAAACGGAGCTTCGGCTCCGTTTTTTGCTGCGCTTTTTTGTACGGGAAGGGAAATTTTCACGCAAACGATTGACTTGCCGCGTGAAAGAAACTATAATAAGGTCGAGACAATGTAAGATAGCCGCATTCTGCGCTGTTTGCAGGCTGCGGTTCGAGAGAAGGAGACTTTTTGCATGAATGTGACCGAACTGTTCGGGAGCAATGTATTCAACGACGAAGCCATGAAAAACCTGCTGCCCAAGGAGGTCTATCTCTCCTTGCGCAGGACCATCGATACGGGCGCGCCCCTCGATTCTTCCATCGCGAGCGCCGTCGCCAACGCCATAGATCGG
>URMI01000062.1 GCA_900548845.1 uncultured Clostridia bacterium
TCCTGTGCTCTTTTTTCTCTCTCTGCCGTGCTGCTCGTGGGCTGGTTCGTCCTCTATGCATTTTATACGAACCGCATCACGCTCGGCACCGTGCTCGGCATCGAAACGACGAACGAAGTCGTGCATCTGCACACCGCCCGCAAGACGTACACCTACGACGTGCACATGGGCTGCGTGAGCGTCAAAGAGCACAGGAACCGCTTTGTCGCCGTCTTCGAAACGCAGGACTCGCGCGACAGCTTCACCTTCTTCAAGCACGCGCCCTTTTCCACCTTTTCCGACGGGCAGTTCTCTTCGGACGACATCTCCCGCTTTTTTGCGTGCCGCCCCGAATATATCGGGGAATGATATACAATTATTCACGGATATATGCATATTCTTCCCGTGATATGCAAAAATAGTCGGGATATACATCAAAATATACACAAAAAGAGGCGCAAAATGCTTGACTTGCGCCTCTTTTGCATTTATAATATGCACGATAACGAAAAAGCAATACAAAGAGAGGTCATTTTATGGCAAAACAGATCAAAAAGGTAGTGCTCGCATATTCGGGCGGGCTGGATACTTCCATCATCATCCCCTGGCTCAAAGAAAATTACGACGGCTGCGAAGTCATCGCAGTCTCGGGCGATGTCGGGCAGGGCACCGAGCTCGACGGGCTCGAAGAAAAGGCAAAGAAGACGGGGGCTTCTAAGCTCTACGTCCTCGATCTTAAGAAGGACTTCGTCGAAAACTACATCTTCCCGACCATGCAGGCGGGCGCGGTGTACGAAGATAAGTACCTTCTCGGCACGTCGTTCGCGCGCCCCGTCATCGCGAAGGCGATCGTCGACATCGCCAAGAAGGAAGGGGCAGACGCCATCTGCCACGGCTGCACGGGCAAGGGCAACGATCAGGTGCGTTTCGAACTCACCATCAAGGCGTTCGCGCCCGAAATGACCATCATCGCCCCCTGGCGTATCTGGAACATCAAGAGCCGCGAAGAGGAGATCGAGTACGCCGAAGCGCACAACATCCCTCTCAAGATCAACCGCGAGACCAACTACTCCAAAGATAAGAACTTGTGGCACCTCTCGCACGAGGGGCTCGATCTCGAAGATCCCGCCAACGAGCCGCAGTACGAAAAAGAGGGCTTCCTCGAGCTCGGCGTCTCTCCCTTGCAGGCGCCCGATCAGCCCACCTACATCACCCTTCACTTCGAAAAGGGCATCCCCACGGCGCTCAACGGCGAGGAGATCGACTCCGTCTCCCTCATCGAAGCGCTCAACAAGATCGGCGGCGAAAACGGCGTGGGCCTTGCCGACCTCGTCGAAAACCGCCTTGTGGGCATGAAGTCGCGCGGCGTGTACGAGACGCCCGGCGGCACCATCCTCTATGAGGCGCACCGCCTTCTCGAGACCATCACGCTCGACAAGGCGACCCAGCACTACAAGCAGCTTATCGCCGTCAAGTTCGGCGAGATGGTGTACGACGGTCAGTGGTTCACCCCCCTGCGCGAGGCGCTCTCCGCGTTTGTCGCGAAGACGCAGGAGACGGTCACGGGCGACGTCAGGCTCCGCATCTACAAGGGCAACGTCACGAGCGCGGGCATCACTTCCCCTTATTCGCTGTACAGCGAGGACATCGCGACCTTCGACGACGACGGCGGCGCATACTCCCAGAAGGATTCCGAGGGCTTCATCAACCTCTTCGGCCTGCCCCTCAAAGTCAAGGCCATGCTCGATAAGAAGCTCGGAAAATGATCAAGGTATTCATCGACGGCGGCGCGGGCACCACGGGGCTCAGGATCGTAGAGCGCATGCAGGCGCGTGAGGACGTCACGCTCATCACCCTCGATGAGGAGCACCGCAAGGACCCTGCCTCCCGCAAAGAAGCCATCCACGCGGCGGATGCCGTCTTCCTGTGCCTGCCCGACGACGCGGCAAAGGAAGCGGCGCAGCTTGCGGAAGGGGCGAAGGCGGTCGTCATCGACGCTTCCACGGCGCACCGCACGGCGGAAGGCTGGGCATACGGCTTCCCCGAGCTCTCTCCTTTTCACCGAAAGGCCATCCAAAGCTCCAAACGCATCGCCAATCCCGGCTGTTATGCAAGCGGCTTTGTCTCCCTCGTCTATCCCCTGATCGCGCACGGCATCGCGGCGAAGGACTATCCCTTCGTCTGCCACGCGGTCAGCGGCTACACGGGCGCGGGCAAGAAGGGCATCGCCGAGTACGAGGCGGAAGAGAGAGACCGTGCGCTCGACTCGCCCCGCCTCTATGCGTTGGGGCTTCATCACAAGCATCTTCCCGAAATGCAGAAGGTGTGCGCTCTCTCGCATCCGCCCGTCTTCACGCCGTATATCTGCGATTTTCCCTGCGGCATGACGGTGCACGTCCCGCTCTACCGCTCTTTGCTCCAAAAGAAGCTCACGGTAGGGGAGATGGAAGAGCTGTTCCGCGAACATTACGCGGGCTGCCGCTTTGTCAAAATCGCAAAAGAGGAGTCGGGCTTCCTCGCCGCCAACACGCTCGAAGGCACCAACCTTTTGGAAGTCTTCGTGAACGGCAACGACGAGCAGCTCCTGCTCTCCGCGCGGCTCGATAACTTGGGCAAGGGCGCTTCGGGCGCCGCCGTTCAGAATATGAACATTGCCTTGGGGCTGGACGAGGGGCTCTCTTTATGATCGGCGGTATCTTTTGGGGCCCTCTGCCATTCATCGTCTTCGCATTCGCTTGACGAAGCACAACTTTTATGATAAAATAGATAGGATAAGCAGGTTCAGGGTCGTCAAGGCCCTGTTCGGCTGTCCTCGGAGAAATACCATGTTGGAAATGATTGCGGGCGGCGTATGCGCGCCCAAGGGATTCGCGGCGAACGGCGTTCACTGCGGCATCTGCAAAAATAAGGTCAAAAAGGATCTCGCCCTCATCACGAGCGACGTGCGCTGCGCGGCGGCGTGCGTCTATACGCAGAACCTCGTCAAGGGCGCACCCATTCTCGTCACCAAGGAGCATGTGAAAGACGGCTATGCGCAGGCGGTCGTCGTCAACAGCGGCAACGCCAACACCTGCAACGCAAACGGCGTGGAGATCGCAGAGAAGATGTGCTCCCTCGTCGAAGAATACACGGGCATCCCCGCGAGCGACGTCGTCGTCGCCTCCACGGGCGTCATCGGGCAGGAACTGAGGCTCGAGCCCATCGCAGGCGGCATGGAAGAGCTTGTCAAGGGGCTTTCTTCCGACGAAGCGCACAGCTCGGCGGCGGCGGAGGCCATCATGACGACGGACACCGTCAAAAAGGAAGCCGCCGTCTCCTTCGAACTCGGCGGCAAGCAAGTGAAGCTCGGCGTCATCTGCAAGGGCGTCGGCATGATCTGCCCCAATATGGCGACCATGCTCATGTTCCTCACGACGGACGCCGCCATCACCCCTCAGATGCTGCAGAAAGCGATCTCGGAAGACGTGAAAGATTCTTTGAACATGCTCTCCGTCGACCGCGACACTTCCACCAACGATACCCTGTGCATCCTCGCCTCGGGGCTCGCGGAAAACAAGCTCATCGAGGCGGAAGGGGAGGACTTCGCGCTTTTCTCTCGGGCGCTCCACACCCTCACCACCGAGATGTGCAAAAAGCTCGCTGCGGACGGCGAAGGGGCGACCCGCCTCATCGAATGCCGCGTGCGCGGCGCAAAGACAAAAGAGGACGCCCGCCTCGCCGCAAAGTCCGTCGTCAATTCCAACCTCGTCAAGGCGATGATCTTCGGTGCGGATGCCAACGGCGGCCGCGTGATGTGCGCCCTCGGCTATGCGGGGGCAGACCTCGACCCCATGAAGATCGACGTCGACTTCCGCTCGGAAGCGGGCACTCTTCCCGCCTATAAGCAAGGGAGCGCCCTTCCTTTCTCGGAAGATTTCGCAAAGCGCGTGCTCTCCGAAAAGGAGATCGTCATCGACGTTGCTTTGAACGAAGGCAGCTTCGAAGCGACGGCGTGGGGGTGCGACCTTACCTACGACTATGTGAAGATCAACGGAGATTACAGAACGTGACGCAAAAGGAAGTGCAGGCAGAGTTCCTCTTAGAGGCGATGCCCTACATCGAAAAATACCAGAATAAGGTCCTCGTCATCAAGTACGGCGGCAACGCCATGGTGAGCGAGGAGCTGAAAAAATCGGTCATGCGCGATCTCACCCTCCTGCGCTTTGTCGGCATCAACGTCGTGCTCGTGCACGGCGGCGGTCCCGAAATTTCCGAAACGCTCAAAAGAATGGGCGTTGAGTCGCGCTTCGTGAACGGTCTCCGCTATACCGACGAAGAGACGGCGGAAGTCGTGCGCATGGTGCTTGCGGGCAAGGTGAATAAAGAGCTCGTGCACCGTTTGCAGATGCTGGGCGCAAAGTCGGTCGGCATGTGCGGCATCGACGGCGGCATGCTCCTTTGCGAAAAGGAGAGCGACGAGCTCGGCTACGTCGGTAAGATCATCTCCGTCAACACCGATGTCATCACCGATTCCCTTCAAAACGGCTATCTTCCCGTCATCTCCACCGTCGGTTACGACAACGAGGGACATATCTATAACGTCAATGCCGATACGGCAGCTTCCGCCATCGCGGGGGCGCTCGGGGCGGAGAGCCTCATCCTGATGACGGACATCCGCGGCCTTCTCCGCGACAAGGACGACGAGGAGAGCCTCATCAAGAAGGTGTACGTCTCCGATATCCCTTCCCTCGTCAACGAGGGCGTCATCTCGGGGGGCATGATCCCCAAGATCAACTGCTGCAAAGAGGCGATCCGCCGCGGAGTTGGCCGTGTGTTCATCACCGACGGCAGGGTCAAGCATTCCATTTTGCTCGAATTGCTCTCCGACGAGGGCATGGGCACCATGTTTGTAAAGGGCGACTGAACAAGGGTTCGATCGCCTTTTTCAAAATATTTCGCTGCGCAAAACGTGCGGCATCTTCACAACGCTATGGAATTTTCAACGTTACAGCAACTCGAAAACACCTATATGGCGGAAACGTTCTCGCGCTTCCCCGTCGCCATCGAGCGCGGCGAGGGTGCGACCCTCTTCGACACGGAAGGGAAGCGTTACGTCGACTTCGGTTCGGGCATCGCCGTCAACATCTTTGGCGCGAACGACGAAAAGTGGAAAGCGGCGGTCATCGACCAGCTCTCCCGCATCCAGCACGTCAGCAATTACTACTATTCCGAACCGCAGCTCGATCTTGCCGAACTTTTATGCTTCCGCACGGGGGCAAAGCGCGTCTTTTTCGCCAATTCGGGGGCGGAGGCCAACGAATGCGCCTTAAAGGCTGCCCGCAAGTACTCTTTCGATAAGTACGGCGAGGGGAGGAAGAAAATTATTTCCCTCAACGGCAGCTTCCACGGCAGGACGCTCTTCACCCTCACCGCGACGGGGCAGCAAGCCTTCCACCGCTTTTTCGGCCCCTTTGTGCCCGAAGTCGTCTCCGTCGACGCGAACATGCAGGCGGTCGAAAAGGAGAGCGAAAACGCCTGCGCCGTCATCATCGAATGCGTGCAGGGCGAAAGCGGCGTCGAAGCGCTCGACAAAGGCTTCGTGCGGGCTCTGCGTACTTTCTGCGACGAGCATGACATCCTTCTCATCTGCGACGAAGTGCAGAGCGGCAACGGCAGGACGGGCAAATTCTGCGCCTATGAACATTACGGCATCACGCCCGACATCATGACGACCGCCAAAGGCCTCGGCGGGGGGCTTCCCATCGGGGCGTGCCTCTTCTTCGAAAAGACGGAGCACACCTTAAAGCCCGGCGATCACGGCTCCACCTTCGGCGGCAACCCCGTGTGCTGCGCGGGCGCCGTCAGCATCGTGAGCAGGCTCACCGAAGACTTCCTCCTCGAAGTGCAGGGCAAAGCGGAATATCTGCGCGCAAAGCTCAAGGGCTTTGACGGCGTGAAGCGCGTCACGGGGCTCGGGCTCATGATCGGGCTGGAAGTGGAAAAGCCCGCCAAAGAGATCGCACAAAACTGCTTAAAAAGGGGACTTCTGGTGCTCACCGCGCACGAAAAGGTGCGCATCGTGCCTCCCCTCAACATCACCAAGACGGAAATGGACGAAGGTCTGACTATATTACGCGAGGTATTAGCACAATGAAACATTTACTGAAGCTCGGCGATCTTTCCCGCGAGGAGATCCTCACCATCTTAAACCTTGCCGACCAGCTCAAGTACGAGCGCCAGAACGGCATCTTCCACCCCTATCTGAAGGGCAAGAAGCTCGGCATGATCTTCCAGAAGTCCTCGACGCGTACCCGCGTCTCCTTTGAAACGGGCATCTACGAGCTGGGCGGCTACGGGCTGTTTCTCTCC
>URMI01000063.1 GCA_900548845.1 uncultured Clostridia bacterium
TCTATTGTAACGACGGGGATGATCTTCCTGCCGTTGAACAGCGTTTCGATATTCATATTAGTTTTCTCACTTTAATGATTTTCAGCGAAATTTCGGGTAAATTTTCACCTCACTGTCACACGATTTGGGGGTATTTTGCCCCGATTTTTGACACATTTTAAGGCTTTTTCACACGATTGAGGGCGCGGACGATGTGGATCTGCTCGCGTTCGGAGAGAAGATCGCCCGCCATGTTGAAGATCCGCTCGACGGAGTGATCCGTCATGCCTTCGATGAGCTCCTCGCTCAGCTCGCGGACGGGCGCACCCTTTGCACGCCGTTTTTCGATGACATAGGAAAGCAGCTGTTCGATAAACGCTCTGCCTTCGGGGACGGCGAGGATATCGCCGACGCGGTCGGTGACGACGAAGCCCTCTTCCGAACATCCGTCCAGCCAATTGACCGCCCCTTGCTTCACCTTGCAGCGGTAACCTTCATACGGTTTTTCGACGTGCTCGATCGCGATCGTATCGGAGCAGCCTTCCGCGCGCGCTTCGATCAGATGCCTGCCCGAAATGGGCACTTCGAAGGAGAAGAGATATCTCCCCTCCTGCTCTGCGAACAATTTTTGGTCGACATAGAGCGCGACTTTGGGAAGGTTGGTGTAGACGCGGATGCTCGTCGTCGCTTCGTGGCGATAAACGTAGCGGCTGCCGGCAAGGTGGACAAAGGGCTGCCTGCTCCAGCGCGCCTTGTAGACGTAGAAGGCGTCCTTTTTTATCTTGCGGTCGTAAGTTACAAGCCCCTTGTGGTTCTTGCCCGGATCGCCCGCCTCCTCGCGCGCGTCGGCGGCGAAGTCGAACATGTTCCAGACGTAAGTGCACCAAAGGTATGGCATCTTCTCGATCTGTTCCAAAAGTTTCTCGTGATAATATTCCTGATAGCTCTCCGAATAATCGCCGACGGCGGGCTTAGGCGACTGATAGGCGACGAGGGCGTCTGCGCCGTATTCCGAGAGTCCGACGGGAAGGCGGGGATGCGAGGCGTGGAATGCGTCGAGCCAGGGCTTGTACTGAGAGACATTGCCCTCGTACCAGCCGAAGTAGAGGTTCCACGCGCAGACGTCCGCCGTCTCCACGAAGGGAGAATCGGGCGGGAGCATACTGATGTGCGCCATCGTCGAAGGGCGATAAGGATCGAGCTCTTCCTTGAGGGCTGTTAAGGCGGCGTGCGTTTGAATGATGCCGTCGGTGACGCCTTTTAGCGTGATCTCGTTGGAGAGGCCCCAGCAGACGATGCAGGTGTGGTTATAATTCTGCGTGATGAGCTCGCGGAACTGCGAGAGGATGTTCTCGTGCCCGTCGGGAAGCTCCATCGTGATATAGGGAACTTCCGCCCAGACGATGAGACCCGCCTCGTCGCAGAGGGAATAGAAGTAGTCGTCGTGCTGATAGTGGGCAAGGCGCACGGAATTGGCGCCCAGCTCACGGATGAGGGCGATATCCTCTTCGTGCTCCCTGCGCGTGATGGCGTAGCCCATGTTTTCACGGTCCTGATGGCGGGAGACGCCGCGCAAGGGATAGCTCTTGCCGTTGAGGAAGAAGCCGCGTTCGGGATCGATAGAAAAGGTGCGCAGCCCAAAACGCGCCGAAAAGGTATCGAGCGGTTTGCCTTCTGGAGAGAGAAGGACGGCTTCGAGGGTATAGAGATGGGGATCGTCGACGCCCTGCCAAAGGATGGGATCGGGGATCGCGATGTTGACCGTCTGCACGGCGGGCGACTCCTTCCCGGCGATCTCCTTCGCGCCGTCGAGGATGCGCCAGGAGATCTCGGCGTGTTCGCCGCCCACGACATAGGGCACGAGTTCGACGCTCCACGCGCCGTTCTGCTCTTTGGGGGTGATTTTGACGCCGCCGCCCATCGCCGTGAGATCGAAGTGAGATCTGCGGACGATGAGGAGCCCGACGCTCCGATAGATGCCGCCGAAGAAGGTGAAATCCGCCGCCTGCGGGTAGACGCGGTCGGAGACGGCGTTACTGACGCGGACGGTGAGCTCCATGAAGCCGCCCGTGCGGAAGAAGCGGGTGACGTCGGCATAGAAGCGGGAATAGCCGCCCTCGTGACGGGTGACAAGTTCACCGTTCACGAAGACTTCCGCCGTCTGCGAGACGCCGTAAAAGCAGAGGTATGCTTCCTCGTCCTCTTTGAGGGTGAGGGCGGGAAGCGCGCGGGTGTAGGTGCATTCGCCGCGGAAATAATCGCTGCCGCCGTCCTGGCCGTCGATGGCGTTCCAGGTGTGGGGAAGGGTGACTTTTTCGCCTGTCTGCGCCGAGACTTGGGCGGGCGACTGCGCTTTGTTGGCGGCGGGCGCCGCCGTGTCTTTGAAGAAAGTCCAATTGTCGTTGAGTGTGATGATCATGGGTTACCCCTTTTCGATGTGTTTGCTCTCTTCGGCTTGCCTTTGGCAAGACACCGTCTCGCGCGGGAAAGAGGAACGCGGTATCGTATTCCTTGCTTTTTACAATAAGGCGACTCCCTCAGTCTCGCTGCGCTCGACAGCTCCCTCAGGGAAGGAGCTTAAAATATGGAATTTACAGATCGAGAAAGCACTTGCTCACCCCTTACACAGGGGAGGAGCCTATAATGTGGAATATCAGCGTTAGATAGTGGGATCCCGTGAAGCAGTCGCGGCTGAGACGAGGAGCCTGCGTAAGCAGCAAGGGAGCTTACTGAGACGTAAGTGACCGCCGCTGCGCGCAAAGGCGACAAAGTATTCAGGCGATGAATGCTTTGCGGGTCAACGTAAGACGCGGGGGGAGGAGCTGTGCATGAGAGCATACACCTCCCCTTCCGTGACGAGGTTCATATCCCCTTCGACGCTGTGTTTGAGGCAGCTGGCGGCCTCTGCAAAGCACACCGCCTCTTCTGCCTTCATGCCCTTGCCGAGGGCGTGGATGAGCCCTGCCGAGAAGGCGTCTCCCCCGCCGATGCGGTCGATCATGTGCATCTCGTACTCGGGGGCGCGGAAGAGCGCTTCGCCGTCGAAGAGCGCCGCAGAAATGACGTTGCGCTCGGCGTTCAGCGTGCGGCGGAAGGTGAAGGCGACCTTTTTGCAGCCGTACTTCTCCCTGACCGCGGCGGCGAGGGCTTCGTCGTCCCCCCCTTCGAGAAGGAAAAGCTCCTTCGCCTGCGTGACGTTGGTGATGATGACGTCGGAAAGCGCCGCGAAAGACGTTAAGACGGGGCGCGCCTCCTCCTCGCTCCAGAGTTTGGCGCGGTAGTTGACGTCGAAGGAGACGGGGAGATCGCGCTTCTTTGCCTCATGGATGGCGCGAAGGGCGATGGCAGCCGCGTTTTTTCCGAGGGCGGGCGTGATGCCCGTCAAATGCAGCCAATCGGCATGCGCGAAGATCGCGGGCCAGTCGTACTCCTCTTCCGAGCTCTCCGCAAAGGCGGAATGGGCGCGGTCGTAGATGATATCCGAGGGGCGGCGGTCTGCCCCGCGCTCCATGAAATAGATGCCGATGCGCTCGCCCCCGCGGACGATGTGGCGGGTATCCACCCCGTAGCGGCGGAGGGCGTCCACCGCCGCCTGTCCGACGGCGTGCGCGGGAAGTTTGGTGACAAAGACTGCCTGATCGCCGAGACAGGAAAGACTGACTGCAGTATTGGCCTCTCCCCCGCCGTAGACGGCTTCGAAGCTTTCTGCCTGCACGAAGCGTTCGTGGCGGGGCGGGGTGAGCCGCAGCATGAGTTCGCCGATGGTAACAACGTTCATAGTTTTCTCCCGATATGCAGCGATGTACGCAGCATATTTTTTATCATTTTACCAAATCAGGGCAAAATTGTCAAGGAATGGGCAAAGGTCAGGGAACCAGGCAGAGCGTCTCCCCTTCCGTGACGCCGCCTTCGCCGAAGGCGTCGATGCGCACATAGCACGGCCGACCCTTGACGAGGGCGCGGACGTTTACCTTGCTCGAACCCAACACCTGATAGCAGTGATAGAGTTTTTCGGGCGTGTGCCCCCAGAGGACGTTGTAGCCCATGGCGCTCCCCCGCCACTCGGCAAAGAAGCCTTCGCCGTCCTCTTCAAGAGAGAGCCTGACATTGCTTGCGGGTTCCGGCGCGGGACAATCGGAAACGCCGAACACGCGAATGCCCGAGACACAGGCATTCTGGCCGTAGGGCATCTCGGTGACGGTGAGGCGCAGATAGCGGAGTGAGATGCCCTCCTCGTTGACGAGGAGCGGATGCGCGCGGTCGTCCTCTGCCGAGCGGTGGTCCTCCCACATCTGCCATTGGGCGCCGTCCTCGGAATATTCGAGATACCAGCGGAGCGGGAACTTCTCGTCGTCGATGTAGCGGCCGTGTGCCTTCATCTCCTCTTCGCCGCGCGCAGGAAGGGAGACGGAACCGAAATTGTCGCCGAAGTTGAGCTGCACGGCATGCACCGTGCAGACCTTTTCAAGATCGAGGATGACGGTGCCTTGCTGTTCCGCAGACTGCCAGAGGGTGCGGATGTTTTCGTCGGTGATGTTCTTTGCATCCTCGGGCGAGGAAGAGACGGTGCAGGGCTTCTGATAGGAAAGGAGCATCCAGCGGGGCGCTTTGAAGGGAGCGTCCTCCACGGCGTGTACCCAATCGCCGAAGCGCTGATCGCAGTAAAGCTCGTCGTCCTCATCGAATCCCGCCTTCCAGAGCCCGAGGCGGCGTTCGAAGAAATGCGTGCGCGAAATGCGCGCGGTGGACGTGTGCCAGAGCGCGCCCTCTCCGCGGAAGGTGCTGCCGTGACCTGCGCCCGTAATAAAGCCGCCCGGGTGATAGGAATAGGGCGCGTTCTCCGCGAGCGTATAGGGCCCGAGAGGCGAATCGGCGACATAGACGCCGTCGCCATAAATGTTGAACTCGGTGCCGGGGGCGGCGTATTGGAGATAATACTTCCCCTTGTATTTGGTCATCCAAGCGCCCTCCATGTAGGGGCTGTCCAAAAGTATCTTTTTCAAGACTTCCTGCTGTTCGGGCGGCAGCGTCTTCATCACGTCCTCTTTGGTCAGCTCGGAGGCGGGCTTTTTCAGCATCGGGGAGAGCTTGTCTTTGAGCATTTTCAGGGTGGCGCTCGTTTCGGGGTCGAAGAAGTGATCTTCGCCGAGGCGCTCGTAGCCGATGACGCGATGCCTGCCCTCGAGAAGCACGGCCGGCTCCCCCTTGGGGCGCATGGTATTTTCGTCGAGCTCCACGCCGTAGACGGGGGTCAGATTGGAACACCCCCAAAAGAGGTACACTTTTCCGTCGTCATCGAAGAAGAGGTTGGGATCCCAAAAGGGGAAGCTGCCCTCGATCTCTTCAAACTCCCCTTCGGGGAAGGTTTTGCTGCGATAGAAATTGCAGACGGCATCGCGTTTGGAGGCGCAGAGATAGAGATATTCCCCGTGTACGCACACGTCGGGCGCATAATCATAGAAGGGAAGGCCCTTGAGGGAAAGAAACTCCCAATGTGAAAGGTCTTCGCTCACATAGCAGCCCTTGCTCATAGAGGGGAAGATGTAGTACTTCCCGCGCCAGAACACGGCGGAAGGATCGGCGGCTTCACGGCTCAGCGTGATGCGGCCGTCGCGGCGGATAAAGGAATAACGGTACTCGAGATCGAGCGGGACTGAAATGTATTTCATGGAAACCTCCTTGACGGTTTTTTCTTGCGCCGCGGGGCAGATCGAGACGCGCGGCACGGTTTTCATCATTTTAGCAAAATGCGGGGGAATTGTCAAGAAATGAGCAAAGGGTCAGGGAACCAGGCAGAGCGTTACTTCTGAGCGGGATCATTTAGCCCGCGTTCCCGATGAAAGGCGGCGATCGCTTCGGAGACGCCGCGGGCGACCGCGCCCCCGTTACACCAGCCCGCATAGTAAGAAAGCTGCAGCACGGCCTCCTGCAGGGCACTCTCGGTGAGCTCCCCGTTCTGCAGGGCGCCCAGCGCCTGCGTGCGGATGAGGTCTGCCCTCCCCTGCGCCGCCGCCACGCCCATCACGAGCAGCCGGCGGGAGGAGAGCGAAAGCCCTCCGCGCGACCAGACGCCGCCGAAGACGTTTTTCAACGTCTCGCCAACATAGGCGTTCTCTGCGCGCGAGGCAAGATGCGCGCCCATGCCGCGGTAGACCCTGTCCGCCGCGGCGATCCCGCGCGCCGAAGCATCCTCTTCGGGCCGGGGAAAGTCGAGCGTATCTTCGGCGAACTCCCTGGCGGCGAGCGCGGCCGGCATGGAGACGTCCGTCTCTTCGGCAAGGTCGAGCGCGGCATCGAGGTCCTTTACCATCAGAGGATAAT
>URMI01000064.1 GCA_900548845.1 uncultured Clostridia bacterium
CAGACGTGTGCTCTTCCGATCTTCTTACCATCGACCTCATCTCGCCCGCGGCAAGGAGCAAAGACAAGCCTTTGACGGACGGGCAGGAAGTGTTCATCATGCGCGTCCTCATCGTCGTTTTCGTCGTCATTTCCGCCGTCATCGCCATCGTGCAGTACTACGGCAATTTCAGCTTCATCGCGCAGATGATGGGCGTTTCGTGGGGCGCGCTCGCGGGCGCCTTCCTCGCGCCCTTCCTCTACGGGCTGTATTGGAAGAAGACGACGAAGGCTTCCGTGTGGTTCAGCTTTTGCTTCGGCGTCGGCGTGATGGTCTTGTATCTTGTCTACGACTTAGCGCTCAGCAGCTACTTCACGCTGCCCGCCTTCCTCGATTCTTCGCTCACGCTCGGCTCGCTGGTGATGCTCCTGAACCTGGCGCTCGTGCCGCTCATCAGTCTGTTCACCAAAAAACCCGATGCGGACAAGGTGGACGAGATCTTCTCCTGCTATAATAGGACGATCACCGTCCATATGACGACCGCCCTCGACGAAGCGGATAAAAAGAAGTAAGGAAGATCTCCGATCATATATTCTTTCCGAAAGAAAAGTCCATCCCGTTTTGGGATGGACTTTTCATATGCAAAGGAAGAATACGACGCCGTTACACACGGACAGAGCCGACGAAGGGGGCGCCGGGAAATTCAATCGTCTGCAAGTTTGCGTAAAAAGTCTTTTGGCGTGAGGACGGACACGGTCGATTTTGCAAAATCTTGGATATTGCGTGTGACGATGCAATCGACTTCCGTCCGTGCCGCCGTTTCGATCATGACCGCATCTTCAAAATCGGAAACAGGAGAGGGGATGGCTCTTCGGCAGTCGATCCCTGCGGTATCGGCGACTTCAAATAGGGTAAAAAGCTTGTTGAGGACTTCACGAGAGGCTTTATCGTTGTGTGTATAGCGGTGCATGAGATAGTAAATATCCGTGGAAGCTTTTGGCGTGATGCACCCTACAAACAAATTGCTTGCCGCGGCTAAAAACAGATCTTGCGCGTCCTTGCAGAAAGGTTCTCTGCATTGAAGTGCGTCTACAATGACGCAAGTATCCAGAAGTGCTCTCATATTTTCCCAAGCCTCTCGTCGCGCGCTTCCTCTTCGGTGACGTCGTCGGGCAGAATGCCAAACAGAGATTTTGCGATGTCGACACGTTCGCGGAACGGGTTGGTGAGCTTTGAGATCACTTTGCCGTTTCGGGTGATATAGACGTCTTCCGTGGCGGAAAGGATCAGATACTTGCTTAAATTGGATTTCAGTTCGGTAGCGGTGATCGACATAAGACTTGCCTCCTTCTTTTCGTACTATTATTATAGCAGAAATGTACGATTTTGTCAATAGAAATCGTACATTTTGAGTCGGATCATATCACATTGACGAGGATGCCGAGGCCGCCCGAAAGGAGAATGAGGAGGATGGGCGAAAACTGCCTCTTTTTGAACACCCGCCAAAGGACGGCGACGGCGGCGATCATGAGAAAGATCGCAAGGGCGCGCCAGTCGAAAGAGAAGGCGTCTCCCACCGACGTGAAGCCGAAAACTTGCGTTACAAACATCGTGAGGGCGGTCGCCAATATGAGCCCGACGATGGTGGGGCGGATGCCCGAAAGCACGCTCTTGACGCCCGCGTACTTCAGAAGATTTTTGATGAGCGCCGCAATGATGAGGATGATGACAAAGGAGGGGAGGATGACGCCCAGCGTTGCAACAAGCGCCCCCAAAAAACCCGCCTGCGCCGAGCCGATGAAGGTCGCCATATTGACAGCGAGCGGCCCCGGCGTCGATTCCGCGACGGCGATGAAATTGAGGAATTCTTCCTCCGTCAGCCAGGCGTTTTCAAGCACCGTCTCGCGGATGAGCGAGATCATGCCGTATCCGCCCCCGAAGGACACCGCGCCGATCTTCAGAAAGGTCAGAAAGAGGGTGAGATAGATCATTGTTTTTCCTCCTCATCGGGCATATTTTCCGAGTTTTCTTTCCGACGGGCGCGGAGATAGGAGAAAAGATACAAAAAAAGCGCGAGCCCCGCCGTGATGAGGATATACCACACCGAAGAAAATGCGATGGAAAGCACGCTCAGCGCGATCATGACGGCGATGACGACGGCAGTTACAGCAATGTTCCACACCGTCTTTTCGAGCTTTAAGAGCATCTTCACGCCCGCGCTCAAAATGAGGAAGATGACGCACACCTGGATGCCGTCGAAGGCATAGGCGACGTACTTTAAAGAGAGGAAGGCGTCGAAAAAGAGGGAGATCAGAAAGATGATCGAAAAGGAAGGGAGCGCGACGGCGATGGTCGCCGAAAGCGAGCCCCAAACTCCTGCCAATTTGTAGCCGACATAGGTCGCCGCGTTGATGGCGACGGGCCCGGGCGTTGATTCCGCGATGGCGACGACGTTGAGAAATTCGTCGTTTTCGAGCCATTTGCGCTTGGCGACGAGTTCGCTTTCGAGGAGGCTGATCATCGCGTACCCTCCCCCGAAGGTGAAGAGCCCGATCTTGAACATGACGAGAAAAAGTTTTAAGCAGGTCTTGAATTTCTGCATGGTGCGCTCCGCTGTTTTTTTGTATTATACCTCTTGACAGAAAATAAGTAAAATACTATAATCAAATAAAAAACATAGGAGAAAGCTATGACGATACGGCATCTGAAGACATTTTGCGCGGTGTGCGAGGAGGGCGGCATCACGCGGGCGGCGGAAAAGCTGTGCGTGGCGCAACCCTCGGTGAGCCAGACGGTCTCCGAGCTCGAGCGCTACTACGGCGTGAAGCTCTTCGACCGCGTGGGAAGGCGGCTCGTCCTGACGCCCGAGGGCGAGCGGCTGCGCGTCAAGGCGCAGGAGGCGATCGCAAGCTTTTCGGAATTTGAAGAGGCGGCGCGGGACACGAATGCGCGGCATGTCATCCGCATCGGCTCTTCCGTGACGGCAGGGCAGATGGTGCTTCCGCGCCTCATTGCCGCCATCGAAGCAACGCTCGATCGCGCCGAATGCCGCGCCATAGCCGACAGCGCGGCGGCAGTCGAACAGCTCGTCGAGCAAGGTTCGCTCGATTTTGCCCTCGTCGAGGGGAGCGTTTCGCGCGCCCTCGCGGCGGAGGCGGTTTTCTCCGACCGCCTTATGGCCGTTTGCAGCGCGGGGATGAAAATAAAAAATACGCTCTCTCCTTCGGAGCTCGTTTCGCTCCCGCTGCTGCTCCGAAGAAGGGGGAGCGCTTCGCGCGATCTTTTAGATGAGCGGCTCTCTGCGCTCGGGCTCAAAGCGCAGCCCAAGCTCTCCTCTTCGAGCAATTCCGTCCTGCTTGCCGCCGCGCGGGAGGGGCTGGGCGTCGCCGTGCTGCCCGAAGCGCTCGTCGCGGCCGATCTTTCGGCAGGGCGGCTGAAGGAAGTGCGGATACAGGGGCTCGAGCTTTCCCGCCGCTGGTTCGCGGTGCGGCGGCAGGACAAGAAGTTCACCCCCGTACAACAGCAGGCCTTTGAGCTGCTCTTTTCGCTTCCCTTTGTGGAAAATTGAGAATAAATCTGCAAAAAACAGGACAATGATGCAATACAAATCGCCGTTTGTATGGTAAACTATAGAAAAGGAGGATAGGATATGCTCACAAAATACTGCTTCGGGGCGCATGCGGAGACGGGCGCCGTCACGGTTGCCGTAAAAGAGGGGGAAGCGCTTCCCTATTTTTCGGCAGTCAAAGAGGGAACGGGCACGCGATTTTGCTGCCCTTTGGGAGAGGACGACGTGGTGTTCGGCCTCGGCGAGACGATGCGCGGCATCGACAAGCGGGGCGGACGGTATGTCTCCTTCAACACCGATAACCCGCACCACGAGGACGATATGCCCTCGCTGTACGGCTCGCACAACTTTTTTATCTTGGACGGAGAACGCACGTTCGGCGCCTTTTTCGATACGCCCGCGCGCATCATCTTCGAGATCGACTACGAGGGCAGCGGGAAGATCGATATTTTAGCGGAGCAGGGCGTTACCGTCTATCTCGTCGAAGGGGAGAACACGAACGACATCGCACGGCAGTTCCTTGCCGCCATCGGCAGGAGCTATCTCCCGCCTTTATGGGCGTTCGGCTTCGGGCAGAGCCGCTGGGGATATAAGACGGAGAAGGACGTGCGCAAGATCGCCGCCCGCTACAAAAAGGCGGGGATGCCGCTCGAATATATCTGCCTCGATATCGACTACATGGACCGCTATATCGACTTCACGGTCAACAAAAAGCGCTTCCCCGATATGAAGGGGCTTGTCAAGGAGATGAAGGCGCGCGGCGTCAGGCTCGTGCCCATCGTCGACGCGGGCATCAAGATCGAGCCCCATAACCCCGTCTATGAAGAGGGCGTCAAAGAGGGGTACTTCTGCAAAAATCTGGAAGGGAAAGACTTTCAGGCGGCGGTCTGGCCGGGAATGACGCACTTCCCCGATTTCCTGCAGGCGAAGGCGCGCGAGTGGTTCGGACGGCAGTACAAGTTTTATACCGACCTCGGCTTCGAGGGGTTCTGGAACGACATGAACGAGCCCGCCATCTTTTATAGCGAATACAACACGAGCCGCTTGGGCGATAAGTCGTGCGGCGATCCGCTCTATAAGGGCGGCGCGCGCCTTTCCGACTATAAGAGCTTTACGCACAATGTGGACGGAAAGACCGTCTCCCATTGGGACGTTCATAACCTTTTCGGCGCGAAGATGACCGAGGCTTCCTCGGAAGGGCTTGAAAAGCTTCTGGACAAGCGCTTTCTGCTCTTTTCGCGCTCCTCCTACATCGGGGCGCACCGCTATGGCGGCATCTGGACGGGCGACAACAGCTCGACGTTCCATATGCTCCGCCGCAATGTGACGATGATGCCGGGGCTCAATATGTGCGGCTTTTTATTCAGCGGTGCGGATACGGGCGGCTTCGGCGGCAACTGTTCGCGCGAGCTCCTTCTGCGCTGGCTCGCCTTCTCCGTGTTCACGCCCCTCATGCGCGATCATACCGCCATTTTCACCCGCAATCAGGAGTGCTTCCGCTACCGCGGCAAGCGCGATTTCCGGAGCATTCTTTCCCTTCGTTATCGGCTGCTCCCGTACATTTATTCGGAGTTCATGAAGGCGGCGCTTTCGTCCGATCTCTATATCCGTCCGCTCGCCTTTGCCTATCCGAAGGACGCGCGGGCGCGGCATATCGAGGACGAACTGCTCGTCGGCGACAGCCTGCTCGCAGCGCCCGTCCTTGAAAAGGGCGCAAAGGGGAGGAAGGTGTATCTTCCCGAAGAGATGACGGAAGTGCGCTGGAACGGGAAGGAGTTTGTAACGCGCGAAGTGCCTCAGGGCGAGCGGTTTGTAACCGTTCCGCTCGGGGAAGTCGTCTTCTTTATCCGCAAGGGCAAGTGCATCCCCGTCGGGAAGGGCGGCATGAATACGAAGGAGATCGATCTTTCCGACGTCACGCTCCTCGGCGGCGGGAAGGAATATACGCAGTATCTCGACGACGGCTTCACCCGCGAGTGCTCCGCGAAGAACCTGCGCGTTCTTAGTAAATAAAAAGCGACCCCTGCGGGCGGCGGAGGAACAAATATGAAAAAGATAGTCTTCAATCCCTATCTCCCGTCCTATGAATATATGCCGGACGGCGAACCGCACCTCTTTGAAGGGAGATTGTATGTCTTTGGGAGCCACGATAAATTCGGCGGGAAAGTGTATTGCGAAAACGATTATACCTGCTGGTCTGCGCCCGCAGAGGACCTTTCCGACTGGCGGTGCGAGGGGATCATCTATAAGAGGGCGCAGGATCCGACGCCGAAGGGGCTTTTGCGTACCCACATGTGGGCGCCCGACGTCTGCCGCGGGGCAGACGGAAGATATTATCTCTACTATGCGATGGAGTGGTACAACCGCATCGGGGTCGCCGTTGCCCAAACGCCCGCAGGGCCCTATGAATATTACGGCGAAGTGCGCTATGCGGACGGCACGCGCTACGGCGGAAGGGAGAATGAGCGCATCCGCTTCGATCCCGCCGTCCTGCACGAAGACGGCGTCACCTATCTCTATACCGGGTTCAGTTCCGATCGGATGGGCTTTTTATGCAAGATCGCGCACATCAATATCACGGGCGAGGGGAGCACGGTCGTGCGGCTCGGAAAGGATATGCTCACCATCGAGGGCGAGCCGAAGATGCTTCTCCCCGGCACCCGAAACAGTTCGGGCACGGGCTTTGAAGGGCATGAGTTCTATGAAG
>URMI01000065.1 GCA_900548845.1 uncultured Clostridia bacterium
ACTCGAGATTCCACACGTCGCCCACGATCTCCTCGGGATTGGTGAAGATGACGCCGCCGTACTGCGGGTCGCTCAGATCGCCGTTCAGAGTATATTTGACCACCCTGCCGATGTCGTTCTGCGCCGCCGTGATGGTGAGCGTGATGGTATCCGTCGTCTCGTCGTAATAGGCCTGAGGATCGCGGAAGTCGTTCTTCTGCCCGAGCTCCGCGGGAGGCGCGATCTCCCACCCCTCCTTCTTCTCAAAGGACGTGGGGCTCGTGCCTTCGGCGACCATGATGGTCTCGTGGATGTCGCGGCCGTCGTTGTGGCCGGTATAGAAGAGGTAGTATTTCTCCCCCACCTTGACGACGGAACCCGTGCCCACCCACGCGTCCTGTTCGGATCCGCGCGAGGCCTCGAGAATGGGCTCCTGCACTTCCTCGTAGGTGACGAAGTCCTCTGTGGTCGTGAGGTAGAGCGAGTGGTTGTAGGAATCGCCGCCCTCCTTCAGGTAGTAGATGTAGTAGACGCCGTCCTCATAGTAGGGCATGGGGTCGCCCACATAGGGCTGCTCGCCGCCGTCCTCCTCGGGGAGGAAGAAGTGGCTGTAGTCGTAGGCCTTCTCCATCGCCCCCGCCGTGCGGTAGGGAGAGAAGTCCTTGTCGTGCTCGTCGTGGTCAACGGTCGGCTCCCCTCCCCCGCCGCAGCCCGCGGCTAGGCAAAGCGCGATCGCCGTGAGGACGGCCGCCGTGACGAGATGTCTCTTGCTCATGCCTTATTCTCCCCGAAAAGTTCCGCCCGCGTTGGCATGGCGGGGATGGCGCCCTCGCGCGAGACGACGATGGTGGCCGCACGGTTGGCGGTCCTGAGCATTTCCGAAAGGTCCTCGCGCGAGAGAGCGACGCCCTTTTCAAGGATGATCGAGAGGATGGTGCCGATGAAGCTGTCTCCCGCGCCCGTCGTATCGACGACGGGGGAGGTAAGGTCGGTCGGCTCCCACGCCTCCGTCTCCTTGGTGTAGGCGGCCGCGCCGCCCTTGCCCTTGGTGACGAAGACGAGCTTGACTTCGCCCTTAAAGAGGCTCTCGACCGCCTTTCTCTCGTCCTCGATGCCCGTGATGTCCAAGAGCTCCTCATCGCTCACCTTGACGATGTCGGCAAGGGGCAAAAATTCGCGCACGACGCGCAGGAGTTCCTCGGCGCTCTCCCAGAGGTTGTATCGGAGGTTGGGGTCGAAACTGACGAGCGCTCCCGCCGCCCGTGCCCGCTCGATGGCGACGACGTGGGCCATCCGCACGGGGGCGTCGCACAGGTCGACGCTGCAGAAGTGCAGGATGTCTCCCTCCTTAAAGGGAATAGTGCGCACCTCCTCCTCTTCGAGCAGCATATCCGCCGAGGGATTGCGGTAGAAGGAGAAGCTTCGCTCGCCGCGCTCGTCGCGGGCGACGAAGGCGAGCGCCGTGTTCGCCTTGCCCGTGCGGAAGACGTACTGCGTGCCGACGTTCTCGCTCGCAAGGGTGTTTGCAAGGAAGTTGCCGAAGGGATCCTTTCCCAGCTTGGTGATGACGCTCGCAGGGCAGCCCAGCCGTGCCGCGCACACCGCGACGTTGGCGGGCGCGCCGCCCGCGTTCTTGCGGAAGGTCGAAGCGAGCTCCAAGACGCCCGGCTCCTGAGCCGTAAAGTCGATGAGCATTTCCCCGATGGCATAAAGGGTGTTCATGATATCCTCCTTATTCCCCGCCCGCACGGGCGGGGAAGGTCATTTTCAGATGAGTTCGCTCTGCAGGACAGTGATCTCGGAGACTTCGATGACGACGTCGCCGACGGCCGCAAGGGCAGCCGAACCGAACTGGAAGAGCATTTCGTAGCCGCTCTCACCGATGGGCGCGTTGGTGGTCGTATATTCGAGGGTGACTTCCTCGGTGCCGACGGAGACGCCGTTCTCACGCACGAGAAGGCCGCTGTCCCAATCGATGGCGTTGAGGTCGTGCACATAGAAGTTGAACGTGACGGGCGCGCTCGCCTTGATCTTGATGATGAAGGTGTAATAGGAGTTGCCGGGAAGGACGAGTGGGTTGGCCTTGTAGCCCAAGACGAGCTTGTTGTGCCAGTCCGCCTCGCCCGCCTCTTCAATGTGATAGACGAGCTTACCGTCCTCGACGTACATAGTGCCGATGCCCAGCTGCGACGCGCTGTCGTCCGAGCCGTTGAACACTTCATAGGGCTTCTCTTCATTGAATTCGTTGGAGGAACCTGCGCCGAAGAGCAGGAACCTGTCGAGGAGCATTCTGTCGGTACGCTTGTCGCCGTCGAGGCGGTAGAACACGAGATCGTCCAGCGTGAGCACGTTGGAAGAGACGCCCGCCTCGGGATTGCCGATCTGGAAGCGCAGCACGGGGTCGGTGGCGATGCCCGCCTCTGCCGTGAAGACGCCCGACACCGTCTTGGTCTCACCCGCCGCAACGGAGAAGGCGTTGAAGTTGGCGCGCACGCCCGCGTCCCTGCTCTCGACGAGCAGTTCGCCCGCCTGCGCACTCTCTGCGGTAACTTTGAGCGAATAGCCGTACTTTGCGCCCTCTTCGATGACGACGTTTGCAAGGGAGAGGTCGACTTTAAGGCTCCACACGCCGCCCGCGCCCTCGTCATGGTAGGAAGCGATGTCCACTTTCGCGGCGCCGTCCTCTGCGGAGACGGAAGCCGCCGCACCGTCGCCCGCCTGCGTCGTGACGGAGGAGGCGTCGGCGTCGAAGGCCTGAGAATAGAGGTCGACGCGCGTCTCGGTGCCCGTCGTGCAGTAGAGGGCGATCTTCTCGATGAAGAGCGTGAAGGCGTCTGCCGAGGTATCAGCGGGGTTCTCGGGGTTGGGGGTGATCCTGCCCATGTGGATGCGGAGGTCGACGGCGTCCGTCATGTTGTCCTCGCCGAGGGTGAACCTGGCGGAGAGCGCCTGCGTCGTCTCCCCTACCTTGAGATTATACCCGCCGCCGATACCCTTCCAATCATCCGTGGAGGCATCTTCTGCGATGACGTGCATATAAGTGGGAACGGTGGACTTCGCGTAGACGAAGATCTCGTAGTCGCCCGCGACGGGGTTCTCGAGCACCTTGTTGAGCGTCACGCTGCCGTCGCCCGCCGTCCCGAGGGAGGCGATGTCGAAGACGTACGCGCCCTGCCTGAGCTCGGCGGTTCCGTCGACGCTCTCGTCGATGCCGGCCGTCCAGCCGCGCTTGTCGCTCTCGGCGGGGGTGACGTCGGAGAAGTCGAAGGAGTAAAGCTCCTTGGCCTCCGAGGCTGCCCGCGTGACGGTGAGGGTGCAGTATGCGTTGCCCTCCGCGCCGTCCGAGTCGACGACGGAATAGATGAGTTCATAGCTGCCCGGCATGGAAGGCGTCGCGACGCCGTCAGTGAAGGTGAGGTCGGGAATGGACTCCACCGTGATGCTTTCCGTGAGATCGCCGTCCTCCGCATCGGAGGCGGTGACGCCCTGAAGGGCGTCGAACGCTTCTCCTGCGACGGTGGTCGCCGTGTTTGCAACGCCCGAGATGACGGGTGCAACGTTGTCCTCATCGGACCCTGCAGGGGTGCAGCCCGCGAGCGCTCCCAGCGAGAGCGCAGAAGCAAGAAGCAATGCAAATGTCTTTTTCATGAATGTCTCCTCAGTTTTCGGCGACATACCTGTCGTAGGCCGCCTGATATACCTTCCGGACTTCGTTCAGGCCGACGCGCGTGCTCAAAAGCTCGGTCTTGAAGGCCTCCCAGTCGGCGTCCGTAAGCCCGTTCCTCAGCCAGGTGATGAGGTGCTGGTTGATGTAGTTGACGATATTGGTCTCGTAGAGGGTGAGCGTGTTGAGCTCCTCCTGCGTGAACTGGAGATTGGGAACGGGCTGCACGCCTGCGGGAACGTAGGGCGTTGCGTACGCTTCGAGGCGCTCGAGGCGCAGCCGGGCGCGGGGCTCCATGTGCACGACGTTCTCCCATGCGTAGTCGCTCAGATAGCAGATGCCGAGGGGCGCGTTCTCAAGGCGAAGCTCGTCCGCCGTCTTGTCTTCGGGCAATTCCTTCTGCACGAGCATACCGTTCTCATCGAGCTCCTCTTCGTAGACGATGCCGATGGGGCCGTAGTTGATCTGTGCGGAGATCATGGGATCGTAGTAGCGGTCGAAGTAGGTGAGCAGCACCTCGACGTTGGGCGTGCCCGCAAAGACGACGAGTTCGCCCGTGCCCACTTCGGGGTTGTTGGAGACGCAGATGGTCTGATCGCCGTTGGGGCCGACGAGGGGCTGGCAGACAACGTAGTTCTCGGGATCGGAGACGACCGTCTCACTCTCCCACCAATAGAAGGCGCCGTAGAGCTCGGTGCCCTTGCCGTTTGCAAGGAAGTTATCCTGCGTCTGCTCGAAGGAGACCTCGTCGATGAGGCCCTTCTCCACCCAGCCGTTGATGAACTGCGTGGCTTCCTTGAAGCGGTCGTCGAGCACCGTGTAAGTGACTTTGCCGTCGACGATGACGCGGTGGTCGGTGTTGTCGTTGAGGCCGAACATGCCGTAGAGGTCGCACTGATTGCCCTGCCAGTTGTTGTAGACGAAGGTCATCGGGCGCTCGTCGTTCTGCCCGTTGCCGTTCATGTCGTTGTTGAGGAAGTAGGTGAGAAGGCTCTCCATCTGCGCCGCGGTGAGGCGGATACCGTCCTTGACGTCCTCTGCGGTGAGGCCCGAAACAGCGCCCGCTTCGATGGCCTCGAGCGTCCAGTTCTTGTTGAGGAACAAAAGGTTGGGATTCTGTAAAAGCCCCATCTCCTCGACGCGGGGCAGGGAGTAGATCTTGCCGTCCTCGACGTTGGTGATCTGCTTGCGGATGTCGGGACGCTCCTCAAGGATGCGGCTGAAGTTGGGCATATATTCGAGATAGTCGCTGATGGGCAGCAGCACCTTTCTCGACGCATAGCGGATGATCTCGCTCGCGCTCATACCGGCGTGGTAGATGGCGTCGGGGCGGTTGTTGGTGTTGCTGAAGATGAGGTTCTTCTGCTCCGCGTAGATGGACTCGGAGACGTTCTCCCACTCGACGAAGACGTTGGTGTCCTCATAGAGCGTCTGCATGATGTCCATGTCGTTGTAGTCCTTCGCGGACGCATTCTTGGACGAGTAGATGCGGAAGGAGATCTCCTGCGCGCCCTTTTCATTGAGAATGGGTGCGGAAGTGTCCTCCCACTGGTAGCCGTAATTTTCGACGAGGGCATCGACAGAATTGCTCTCGCGGTCGTCTCCGCCGCCGCAGGCGGTGAGGGCGGTGAGGGCGAACATGGCCGCGCAGCCGAGCGCGATCGCCGCAATCGTTTTCTTCATCATAATTCTCCTTATCAAAAAATTTTTTTAGTCCTTGAGCGAGCCGACCATGACGCCCTGTGCGAAGAACTTCTGCACGAAGGGATAGAGGCAGAACACGGGAAGGCTCGAAATGATGACCGTGACGTACTTGAGCTGGTTGGCGAGGCGGAACTGTTCGAGAATGGTCTCGCCCGAACCGCCCGTCGTCGACTCGGAAGCCGTCAGGATCTCCTTCAGGACGAGCTGCAGGGGGAAGAGATCGGCGTCCTGAAGGAAGATCATGGCGTTGAAGTAGCTGTTCCACTGCCCCACCGCGTAGTAGAGCGCGAGCACCGCCACGATGGGCATGGAGAGGGGCAGGATGACGGAGACGAAGAGGCGCAGCCTGTTCGCGCCGTCGAGTTCCGCCGCCTCGATGATGCTGTCCGGAACGCCCGTCTGGAAGAAGGTCTTTGCCATGAACAAGTTCCACGCCGAGACCGTCCCCGGAAGGATGATGGACAGCGGGTTGTCGAGCATCCCCAAATCGCTGACCACCTTGTAGAAGGGAATGAGGCCGCCGCCGAAGAACATGGTGATCGTGAAGAAGATCATCCAGAACTTGCGGAAGGGCAGCGTCTTGCGGGAGAGCGCCCATGCGGCCGTCACCGTGAAGACGACGGAGAGGACGGTGTAGGCTGCCGTGTACCAGATGGTGTTGCCATAGCCGATCCAGATGTCCGTGCGCTCGAAGCAGCGGATGTAACCCGTGAAATCGATGTCGACGGGGAAGAGATACACTCTGCCCGCGAGCACGGCGTCCGCACTCGAGAAGGAGGCGATGACAACGAAGTAGAGCGGGTAGACGACGATGAGTGCAAGGAGCAGGAGCACGGTATAGACGATCGCGTAGTAGACGCGGTCCCCTTTGCTCTCCTTGACGTGGTGTTTTTTCTGCTTTTCGTGC
>URMI01000066.1 GCA_900548845.1 uncultured Clostridia bacterium
CGCGGCGGCGCCCTTTCTCATTTGATTTTTACGCGTATTTTAAGCGCCGTCAGGCGTCAAAGCGAGGCTTGATGACTTTTTTGGGGCAGGCTTCCACGCAGGTCATGCAGCCCGTGCACTTCGAATAATCGATGACGGGCAAGTTGTCCTTCATCGTGATGGCGGAAGAAGGGCACTTCTTGGCGCACAGCCCGCAGCCGATGCAGCCCGCGTCGCACGCCGCCATGACTTCCTTCCCCCTGCAATGGGAGGAGCACGCCACATAGACAGGGGCAGAGGCAGGGATGCGGCCGATGACGTGCTTGGGGCAGGTCAGGATGCACGCGCCGCAGCCGAGGCACTTATCCGCATCGATCTGAGCAACGCCGTCCTCAACGTGGACGCCGCTCTCCGTGCACACCGCCGTGCAGTCTCCGCAGCCGAGGCAGCCTTCCTTGCACAGTTTGTCGCCGCCGAAGAGGGCGGCTGTCTCCGCGCAGGTCGAAGCGCCGACGGGGCGGAAGGTGCGGACGGCGGAAGTACCCGCGCAATGCACGACGGCAACGGTGCGCTCTTCCGCCTTGAGCTCGATGCCGAGGAGCTTGGCGATCTCCGCCTTCCCCTCGGGAGAAGTCACATGACAGGCGGAAAGGTCTCCCTCGCCCGAGGCGAGCTTCTGCGCAAACCCGCTGCAGCCCGAACAGCCGCAGCCGCCGCAGTTGGCGCCCGCCAGATTTTCTAAGATCTTCGTCACTTTCTCGTCGGTATCCACGCGGAACACCTTGCCGACGAGCAAAATGAGGAGCACAATGACGACGGCGATGACGGCGATGATGAGCGCCACCCAGCCGACCGTTTTCCAGGTCTCGGCATCGACGGTGCCGAGCGTTACAAGTAAATTTTGCATATCCTTTTCCTCACGCAATATAGCTGAACACGGTGAACGCCATGCAGATGAAGCTTGCCGTCACCATCGAGATGGGGAAGCCCGAGAGCGCCTTGCCCACGCGGTAGCGGTTGAGCTTTTCGCGAAGCCCGCTCATGATGAGCATGACGAGCGTAAAGCCGATGCCCGCGAGGAAGGCATAGAGGACCGCCCAGCCGAGGTTCATCGCGGCTTCTCCCATGACCGAACTCATATCGCCGATGACCATCTCCGTAACGCCCAAAACGGCGCAGTTGGTCGTGATGAGGGGAAGATAGATGCCCATCGCGTTGTAGAGAGAAGGGGAGAGCTTCTTGATGATCATTTCGAGCATCTGCACGAGCGAGGCGATGACGAAGATGAAGACGATGATCTCGAGGAACGCGATGCCCAGCGGCACCATGAGGTATTCGTAGAGGGCGTAGGTGACGAGCGTTGCGAGCGCCATGACGATGGAGACGGCAACGCCCATGCCGAGCGCGGAGCTCGTCTTTTTGGAAACGCCGAGGAAGGGGCAGATGCCGAGCGTCTGCGAAGTGATGAAGTTATCGGTCAAAACTGCCGAAAGGACGATGGCGATCAAAGTTCCCATAAGTTATGCCTCCTTTGCGGCGGCGCCGCGGCGCGCTTCAAATGCGCGTCTTGCCTCTTCCGCCTGACGCTTGCTCCGTGCATTCCCCATCACGCTGTCCATCACCTTGGTGAAGAGGGCGATGGAGAGGCCGAAGATGATGAAGGAGCCCGCAGGCTGCGCAAAGAGCGCGATGCTGAAATCCCAGAGCTTTGCCCCGAAGAGGGAGCCCGAGCCAAGGACCTCGCACACGATGCCCATGCAGGTGAGGGCTAAGGTAAACCCGATGCCGTTTGCAAGGCCGTCCATGGCGGCTTCGGGCACGGTGTGCTTGTTGGCGAACGCCTCCGCGCGCCCCAAAATGATGCAGTTGACGACGATGAGTGCGAGGAACCCGCCGAGAGCGCTGTAAATATCGGGCAGGAACTTTTCGAGCACCATGCGAAGGAGGGTGACGAGCGTTGCGATGAGCACGATATAGCAGGGGATGCGCACCTCGTTGGGGATGACTTTGCGCATCGCCGAAATGAGTACATTGCTTAAGGTAAGGATGACGATGATGCAAAGGCCCATCGACATTGCGGACATTGCGGAAGAGATGAGACCGAGCGTGGGGCAGGTGCCGAGCACGAGCACAAAGGTGGGGTTGGAAAAGATAACGCCGTCTAAAAAGATCTTTTTGTACTTATTCATGTTCCGCCTCCCCGCTCTCTTCGAGCGCATTGCCGACATAATCGAGCGCGCCGTTCACGGCGTTTCTTATGGCGGTCGAAGATCTTGTCGCACCGCTCGAGATCATCCCGTCGGGATAAGCTTCGCCCGTGAAATTTTCCGAGAACCCGTTCAAAAATTCCTGCGTGATCTTGCCGATGTACGACTGCCCCTCGTTGGAGGAGATGGAGACGGCGCCCACGCCCGAAACGGCATTTTCTTGCGTCTCGATGACCACCCAGCAGGTCACGGTGCCGCTCTGATAGCCGTCGAGCCCCTTGACCTGGATGAGCCAGTCGCCCGCATGATTGTCGCTCGTGACGGTGCGGGCTGCGAGGATGACCGCGCGGCCGACCTCTTCGCCGTCTCCCAAAGCATCCGCCCCGGGCGCAAGCTCCGTCGTCACACTCTCGCCGTCATACAGTTCGGAGAGCGCGCGGTTGAGCCGTTCGTCGTCCGAGACATAAAAGAGCGCATTGCAGATGGTGAGGAAGACGGAGCATAAAAGGACGATGGAGAGAAGCACGACGATGCACTTGAAAGCAGTGCTCTTGAAGAAGGACTTCGCGCTCATCTGACTGCCTCCTTTGCCTTCTTCTCCCGCTTATAGCCGAAGGGCCTGCGCACGATGTAGGTATCGATGAGGGGCGTCACAAGGTTCATCAGAAGGATGGTGAAGGACATGATCTCGATATGGGTAAAGTGCCTCAAAATCGCGGTGAGAAGTGCCAGCGCCACATAATAGACGAGCTGACCGTAAGTACCTTTGGGGGAAGTAACATAGTCCGTCGCCATAAACACCGCGCCGAACACGAGCCCGCCCGAAAGGCAGTAATCGGGAAAGAGCGTGATATCGAACGTGCCGCCCGTTGCCGCAAGGCATACCGAAACAAAGCCCGAGAGCGCGATGCAAAGGAGCGGCTGCCACCACTTGATGACCTTGCGGACGACGAGATAGAGGTATCCTGCAAAGATCGCCGCCTTGCACGTTTCGCCGATGGCTGCCGTTGCAACGCCGTTACCGAGAAAGAGCTGCAAAAGCGAGAGCTCGACGGTCTCCTGATAGGAGGAGCCGCCCGAGAGCGCTCCTTCCGAAAGGAGCGTACCCGAAAGATAGGTGGAGCCCGTCGTCAGCGTACCGTCGACGAGCAGAGCGCCCGCCGAGAGCGAGAAGCTGATAAAGAGGAAGACGCGCCCCGCCGCCGCAGGGTTGACGAGGTTTTTGCCCGTGCCGCCGAAGAGCATCTTCACGAGCGCGATTGCAAACACCGAGCCGAGCAGCGCCTCATACCACTTGGTATAAGCGGGCAAAATGAGCGCTAAGATGAGCCCTGTGACGACGGAAGTGCAGTCGAACTGCTGCGCCCAGCTCTTTACGACCTCTCCCGCTTGGCTGCACTTGTGCGCAAATCCGCCCTTTGCGATGAAATAATAGACAAACTCCGTTGCGACCGCCCCCGCGACGCACACAAGGAGCAGCATGAGGGCATAGAGATGAAAATAGACGCATGCCATCACCGCCGAAGGCAGAAGCGCAATGGCGACGTCGAGCATGATGCCGCGCGTCGTGCGCCTCCCGCGGATGTGGGGAGGGACGGAGACGGCGACCTGAGTTGTTTGTTCCGCTTGCTTTGTCATTTTTTCCTCATCTCCTGTTTGGTCTTGCGGATGCTCTGGATGAGCGGACGGCGGGCGGGGCACACATAGGCGCAGACGCCGCATTCGATGCAGTGGAGCGCGCCGCCTTGCTTTGCCGCCGCCTCATAATCTCCCGCTTCGGCATAAAAGTCCGTCTGCATGGGCATGAGGTGCATGGGGCAGGCGTCCGCGCATTTGCCGCAGCTTAAGCACGGCGAAGGCTCCGATAGGGAAGCTTCCTTTTCATCGAGCAGCAGCACGCCCGAAGTCGTCTTGTGCGTGTAAAAATCATAGGAAGGGAGCGCGATGCCCGTCATGGGGCCGCCCTGGACGATCTTGGAAGGAGAGGTCTTTTCGCCGCCCGCAAACGAAACGAGCGCGGAGAGCGGCGTCCCCACAGGCGTCCAGACGTTCCTGGGTTCATTGACCGCTCCTCCCGATACGGTGACGGCGCGCTCATAGAGCGGCTTGCCCTGTTCGACGGCTTCTGAGACCGCAAAGGCGGTCGCGACGTTCTGCACGACGACGCCCGCATCGGCGGGGAGCTTCCCGAGGCGTATCTTCCTGCCCGTTGCGGAATAGACGAGCTGTTTCTCGCCGCCCATCGGGTATTGCTTGCGAAGACGGACGACGGCGATGTCGGGATAGCGTTCGAACGCAGAGATGCAATCGGGCTTGTTATCTTCAATGCCGATGATGATGCGCTTGCAGTCGAGCGCCTGCTTCAGATAGCGTGCGCCGCGGACGATCTCGTCGGTAAATTCGAGCATGAGCCTGTGATCGCAGGTGAGATAGGGCTCGCACTCCGCACCGTTTAAGATGAGGGTATCGACGGGGCAGGGAGGGGAGAGCTTGACCGCAGTCGGGAAGCCCGCACCGCCAAGGCCTACGATGCCGCACTCCTTCACGCGGGCCCTGATCTCTTCGGGCGTGGGGTCGGAGAGGGCGGAAAAACGGAATTCTTCGCCGCTCTGGTCGGCTTTGATGACGAGGAAGGTCTCTTCGCCGCCGCCCTGCGCCGTCATCGTGCGGATATCGGTGACTTCGCCCGCGATGCTCGCAAAGACGTCGGAAGAAACAGGCCCGTCCGCTTTTGCGATGCACTCGCCGCGTTTTACCTTGGCGCCCTTCTCAACGCAGGGCAGGGCGGGGCGCCCCAGCGACTGCGAAAGGGAGATGCACACTTCCTCGGGCGGGGGGAGCTGTTCGAGGGGCTTTCCGCTCGAAAGTTGTTTCCTGCCGTGCGGATGGATGCCCGCAAACAGGCGTTTGCCTTGGATCGCTTTCAAGAAATACCTCCTGGTGGATCGGATGATTTATGATCGGGATAAAAGATGCGTTCGGGGATGCGCTTGAATAGCAGCAGCCCGACCGCCGCGACGGCAGCACCCGAAAGCACGCCGACGAGGGCAAAGTAGGGAAGAAGGGAGAAGTTTGCAAGCGTGGAAGTCTCCCATACAAACACGGCGACCTGCACGATGTTGTGAATGACCGCCGCCGCGACATTGACGGCAAGATAGCTCACCCGCGGCACGGCAAAATAAATGAGCAGGATGGAGACAAGCAGCGCCGCGCCGCCGCCCGAGAGCGAAAAGAGGAGCGAGGAAGCGCTCCCTCCGATCAAAGCGCCGAGGAGCGTCCTTGCAAGCAGGATACAGAAGGCATCGAGCGGGCCGTAAACGACGAGCGCCAGCATGGAAAAGAGATTGGATAGCCCGAGCTTTGCCCCCGGGATGCCGAAGAGGGGCGGGAATGCCGATTCGATGGTGTGGACGGCGAGCGAAAGCGCCGCAAGCACCCCCAATACGGCGAGCCGTTTGCCCGAGAAACGCGGTTTCGGATACATATAAGTCCATTATACACGAAAATTTGCAAGTAGTAAACAATATGGGCGAATAATTTTCACATTTGGAGCCGATTATTTTTTGTTTCCCCTGCAAACAGGAATGAAAATGCATACTTCCCGGGAAATAAGCGCAAAGTATCAGCAATGAGCGGGCAGACCATCACATTCAAAACGCGGCCGAAGATCGTTTCGGTGAGTTCTGTCGCGGGCACGAAGGAGAGCGAGGGCATCATCGGAAAATATGCCGACACGTTGCTCAAAGACGATATGTTCGGAGAAACGACGTATGAGCGGGCGGAGTGCAAGATGCTCATCCACGTCATCGACGGCGCCATCAAAAAGGGCAGGCTCCGAAGGGAGGATATCGGGCTGCTCGTCTCGGGCGATCTTCTCAATCAGATCATTTCGGCAAGCTTTGCGGCGCGGGAGTTCGATATCCCGTTCCTGGGCGTGTACGGCGCATGCTCGACGATGGCGGAAAGCCTCTGCCTCTCGGCGGTTTTTTTGGACGGCGGGCATGTTCCTTACGCCGTCGCGGCGACGGGCAGCCACTTTGCTTCCGCCGAACGGCAGTAC
>URMI01000067.1 GCA_900548845.1 uncultured Clostridia bacterium
TCTTCCGATCTAGATGCGCTTTTTCATGCGTTGACCCCCTTGTTTTCCTGTTTTTTCCTGCCCGTCAGGTTGGCGGTGAGCACGACGATGAGGATGATGACGAAGATGACGGTCGTGAGCGCCCAGAAGGAGGAGAGCGTCTCCGCCGTGTGGACGTTGCCCTTCATCGTCGCGTTGTAGACGTACGTCGAGATGGTGCTGAACGTGGAGGGCTTGCAGTAGCTCGTGATGATGTAGTCGTCGAGCGAAAGCGTGACGGCGAGCATGAAGCCCGAAATGATGCCGGGCACGATCTCGGGCAGCACCACCTTGAAGAGCGCCTTCATGGGGCTTGCGCCGAGGTCGAGGGCGGCTTCATACAGGCTGTGGTCCATCTGCTTGAGTTTGGGCAGCACGGAGAGCACGACGAAGGGAGTGCATAGCACCATATGCCCGACGACGAGGGTGAAATAGCTCTTCCCGACGCCGATGGCGACGAAGGTGATGGCGAGCGCCAAGGCCGTCACGATCTCCGCGTTGATGACGGGGATCTGATTGACGCCGTTCATGAGGGCGCGCGTGCGGCGCTTGGAATAGAACATCCCGATGGCGCCCGCCGTTCCCAACACGGTGGAAAGCGCCGCGGCAACGAGCGCCAGAACGACGGTGTTGCCGATCATTTCGAGGATGGCGGGGTCGCCGAAGAGCTTTGCGTAGTGTTTGAGGGAGAACTCGCCCATGGGGCCGAGGGTATCCACCTCGTTGAAACTGTACACGGCAAGGAGCAGGATGGGGGCGTAAAGAAGGAGCAGGATGAGCCCCACATAGAAGGCTTTTAAGCACTTTTTGATCATACCGTCGTCCCCCTTACGTTATTTTCCGATTGGAAGCCGCCCGTCAGCAGCGTGGAGGCAAGGACGATGACGAGCAGGATGAGCGCGATCATCGAACCCATGTGCCAGTCCGTGCCGAAGTACGTTTCGATGAATTTACCGATGATGGTGACCTTGGAGTTGCCCAGCATGTCCGAAACGACGTAGTTGGTCATGGAGGGGAGGAACACCATCGTCATGCCGCTCAAAACGCCCGGCAGGGAGAGGGGCACCGTCACGCGCGTGAAGGTCGTGAAGGAATTGCCGCCGAGGTCCGCGCTCGCTTCATACAGACTATTGTCGATCTTGGAGAGCGTCGTATAAAGGGGCAGGATCATGAAGGGCAGGAAGTCATATACCATGCCGAGGATGGTGTTGAAGTAGTTGGCTTCGCCGAGCATCCCCGCCCACGCCAGGATCTCGCGCAATGCGTTGACGCGCAGGACGAAGTTGATCCACATGGGCGTCACGAAGAGAAGGAGCAGGATATACTTCTTCTGCATCTTGCTGCGCGCCAAAATGTAGGCGACGGGATAGGCGATGACGAGCGTGACTGCCGTCGTCAGGAGCGCGATGACGAGCGAATAGACGATGGTCGAAAGCTTGGTGGGGTCGGAAAAGAACTTCCCGAAGTTGACGAAGGAGAAGTGCATCTCGTCATCCGTGAAGGCGTAAAATACGATCACGAGCATGGGGATGATGACGAAGCACACGAGGAACACGGCATAGGGGATGCCGAGCGTCTTGCGGCTGAAGCGAAGTTTCATCTCTTTTCCTCCGCAGGCTTCAAGGTGAGCTTTATTTTATCTTTGGGGATGACGACGGAAACGTAGTCGTTCTCGTTCCAAAGATCGGGCGTCGCGAGGACGAAGTCTTCCTCCTCTTCGGGCGTTCTGACGATGAGGCGGTAATGGTCGCCCTTGTAGATCATCGAAATGATGTGCCCCATCGTGCCGCCCGCATTCTCGTCGTCCGAGATGGTGATGTCGGCAGGGGAGACTTCGACGCGCACTTCGGTACCCGTGAGGTCGATCTTCTCGCCCTCCTTCGTGATGAGGTATTCCTCCTCGTCGAGATGGCTGCCGGGATACAGCTGCGTGACGTCGCATTCGAATTCGCCCTCTGCGAATTCCACCGTGTTGCGCTTGGTGATCACGCCGTCGAAGATGTTCGTCGTGTGGCGCTGCGCCATCAGGTGGATGGCGTCGGGCGCGATGTTCATGCCGATGAGATCCCCGACGCAGCGGCTCTGCGTGCTCTGGATGACGAACTCGAACTTGCCGACTTCGACCGTGATCTCGTAGTGAATGCCCTTGAAGACGACGGAGATGACCTTGCCTTTGAGCATGCCCTCCTCGGGCGCACACATTTCGATATCTTCGGGACGGACGACGACGTCCACCTTCTCGTTGACTTCGAAATCGTCGACGCAGGCAAAGTCCTTGCCGCAGAAGCGCACCTTGCGGGGGGCGACCACCGTGCCGATGATGATGTTGCTCTCGCCGATGAAGTCGGCGACGAAGGCGTTGGCGGGTTCGTCGTAGATGCCCTTGGGCGTGCCGATCTGCTGCACCACGCCGTCCGCCATGACGACGATGGTATCCGACATCGTGAGCGCCTCCTCCTGGTCGTGCGTGACATAGATGAAGGTGATGCCGAGGCGCTTGTGCATCTCTTTGAGCTCGATCTGCATCTCCTTCCTCATCTTGAGGTCGAGTGCGCCGAGGGGCTCGTCGAGGAGCAGAATTTCGGGCTCGTTGACGATGGCGCGGGCGATGGCGACGCGCTGCTGCTGCCCGCCCGAGAGGGTGGAGACGGCGCGCTTTTCAAAGCCTTCGAGATCGACGAGCGCGAGCGCCTTTTTCACCTTCTCTGCGATCTCCTTTTTGGAGAGCTTTTCCTTCTTCGAATACCGATCGCCCTTGTCGTTTTCGTAAGTATTCACGACCTTCTTGCAGCGAAGCCCGAAGGCGATGTTTTCGAACACGTTGAGGTGGGGGAAGAGGGCATAGCGCTGAAACACCGTATTGACGGGGCGCTTGTTGGGGGGGAGCAGGGAAATATCCTTGCCGTTGAGCAAAATTTTCCCGCTCGTAGGGAGGTCGAAGCCCGCGATCATGCGCAGCGTCGTCGTCTTTCCGCAGCCCGAGGGGCCGAGGAAGGTGATGAACTCACCCTTGTTGACGTAAAAGCTGACGTTGTCGATGACGAGGGCGTCGTCGTAGTACTTGACGACATTCTTGAGTTCGATGATGTGTTCTGCCATTGGTTCTCCTTTTGTATTCCTTGTTATCTCACTTATCAAAACGCCCGAAAAAACGCTCCCTATATTATATGGTATAGAGACTGATTCCTCGGGCGGGATTTTAAAAGTTGGGCGGCGTGGACACCCACAAAAATTTGGCCTTTCCGCGCCCCTTGTTGACGATGTAGTGCTCCTTCCCCGCCGAGAAGTAGAAGCTCTCGCCCTTTTTACAGATCTTGCTGCGGTCGGCTCTGACGACGGCGATGCGCCCCTCCAGCACGTACCCGAATTCCTCGCCTTCGTGGGGGACATCCTCGGGTGTCTGAGCGCCCGGTTCGAGTTCCACGAGCACGGGCTCCATCATGTTTTTCTGCGCGTTGGGGATGACCCATGTCCACAGCATCCCTTCCGACTGCTTTTCGATGTACTCCTCTTTCGTGAAGACGATCTTTTCTTCCGCCTCTTCATGGAAGAAGTCCGCAAGATCGCTCCCGAGCGCCGTCAGAAGGTCGGAAAGCGTCGCGATGGAAGGGCTTGTGAGGTCGTTTTCGAGCTGCGAGATGTATCCCTTCGTCAGCTCGCAACGGTCGGCAAGCTCCTCCTGCGTGAGGTTCTTTTTGAGCCGCATCTCTTTGAGTTTGCTTCCGAGTTCTATCACGCTTTTACGCTCCTTTTCGCCTTCTTGTTTAGTAAAAATAAACTTTTGCCCGTGTTTTGCAAAACCACGGTAAAAATAAACCTTAAGTTTACGATTCCTAAACAAAGAACGTGGGAAGTATAGTGGATTTGCGTTAAAATGTCAACTGTTTGAAGGCATGTTCTGCAACATTTTTCGCGGTTTTTCCGCTTTTTCGTCTGTTTGCGATATGTAAGGCAGGGGAGGGCGGAAAATTTGAAAAATGCCCCTTGATTTGCGGCGGGAAATATGGTATAATCGGAAAAAAGCATGGGGGAACATATGAAAAAAGAGTTGGTGCGGCGCGCCGTGTTCGACAGCGCCGTCATGATCGTCCTTGCCGTCCTGTTTGCCTTCAACTACATGCTCTTTATCGTCAAGAACCAGTTCGCGCCCGCGGGCTTCAACGGCATCGCGACGATGATCGAGTATAAGACGGGCTTTTCCGTCGGGTACTTCTCGCTCATCATCAACGTTCCGCTGTGCCTTTTCGCGTTCTTTTTCATCGACAGAGGCTTTGCCGCCAAGACGTTCATCTTCTCAGTCGTCTATTCGGTGGCGCTCCTCGTTCTGCAGACGGAGACCGTCTCTTCCGCCCTTGCTCAGTTCCAGTACGACGCGCAGGGCGTCGATACCATCTTCCCCGCCCTCATCGCGGGCGCGGTGGGGGGATTTGTGTACGGCCTGAGCTTCCGCCGCAACGCCTCGACGGGCGGCGCGGATGTCGTCGCAAAGTTCGTCAGCAAGAAAAATCCAATGCTCAATTTCTTCTGGATCAATTTTGCCATCAACGCGGTCATTGCGATTGCCTCCTACTTTGTCTATGCGGAGCCGGACGGCGCGGGCGGCTTCCTCTACGAATACAAGCCCGTGTGCCTGTGTATGCTCTACTGCTTCCTTTCGAGCATGGTGGGCAACAGCATCATCAAGGGCTCGAAGTCGGCGTATAAGTTCCTCATCATCACTTCGCATACCGAAGAGATCGAGCGGGACATCCTTGTAAAGCTCAAACACAGCGCCACCCGCATCCACGCGGAGGGGGCATACAGCCACACTTCGCGCGACGTCCTTTTGTGCGTGGTCAACAAGCGTCAGCTCATCGAATTCCGCGATATTTTGGCGCAGTACGACAATACGTTCTCCGTCGTCGAGACGGTCAACGAGATCTACGGCAACTTCGTCAACGTCAAAAAGGACGAGAATTGGGTGAAAAAGACGCTCGAAAAGGCGGAAAAAGTCATCGGCATCAAAGGCGAAGAAAAGCCGCCGCAGCCGCCCAAGCAATAACTTCCGCGAAAAGGCCCCCGATAGTCTCGGGGGCTTTTTTTCTGTCGCCCGCCCCCAAAACTCCCCTGAAGCGCGGGGGCTTTTTTTCTGCAAAAAAATTTTCGGGAGGGGCAAAAAACCTGTTTAAGCCTTCCCTGAAAGCGGTATATTATAAGCGAAAAGACAAGGGCACCGACAAGGATGCCGATACCCCGGATAAGGAGATGATTTTTATGAAAAACGAACTTACCAAACGCGATAACTACGACTTCTTTGATGCAGCCATGAACGACCTCTTCCCCGGCTTCTACGGCTTCAACGCTAGGAACGTGCAGCGGTACATGAGGACGGATATCAAGGAGAGCGACGAGGGCTACACGATGGAAGTGGAGGTCCCCGGCGTCGATAAGAGCGACATCCGCCTCGACCTCAAGGAAGGGTACCTGACGATCTCCGTCAACAAGAGCGAGAAGCAGGAGAGCGGCAAGAAGGAAAACTACATCCACCGCGAGAGAAGCTTCTCGTGCAGCCGCAGCTACTACGTCGGCGACATCAGCAAGGACGAGATCAAGGCGAAGTACGAGAACGGCATGCTCAACGTCTTCATTCCCAAGGAGGATAAGAAGAAGGCGGAAGAGAGCCACATCACGATCGAATAACGGGAAGGGGACGCTCAGGCGTCCCTTTTCTTTTCGTTTCCGGGGCGCTTCGGCGCCCTTTTTTGTTTCGCGAGGAGGGTATTTTCGGGGCGCTTCGGCGCCCTTTTTTGTTTGAGGCGTGTACTTTTGCGGAACATCCTGTCCGTTATAAAACAAAAACCCCTCTCCCGCGGTGGGGGAGAGGGGGTGCGGAAAGCAGCACAAAAAGCGCCCTTATCGGGCGCTTCGCTTATCGGTCATCTGCGTTACGCGATGGCTGCGAGTCTCTTAGCGAGCTTTGCCTTCTTATTCGCCGCGTTGTTCTTGTGAAGAAGACCCTTGGAGCAAGCGGAATCGATGGCAGAGACCGTCTCGGGATAGAGCTTGTTTGCCGTCTCCTTGTCGCCGGCTTCCACGGCCGCCATGAACTTCTTGATCTGCGTCTTGAGGGCGGACTTGATCATCTTGTTCTGCGCTGCCTTCTTCTCGGTCACGAGCACGCGCTTCTTTGCGGATTTGATATTGGGCACGGTAAATCTCCTTTCGTTCGTTTTCAATCCCCGCT
>URMI01000068.1 GCA_900548845.1 uncultured Clostridia bacterium
GATCTACACTCTTTCCCTACACGACGCTCTTCCGATCTGAAAAGGGCATACAGCTCGTTCGCAGGCTCCCCGCCGCCTGTTGCTAAGATAGGGGAATTGTCGCCGTTCCCGAGCCACACGCCGAGGGTATGCTCCGACGTATATCCCATTGCATAGGCGTCCGTATTGCCTTTTTCCGTTCCGCCCGTGCCCGTCTTTGCGCTCACGAAATAGGGGAGCGTCCTGAGTTTCTTCGCCGTGCCCTCCGTCGCCGCCGTGCGCAGCATGTCCGAAAGCAGATAGCTTGTTTCTTCCGAAAAGACGCGCCGTTTTTCCTCCGCCCGTTCATAGAGCACCTTCCCGCTTTCGTCCGTCACGCGCCTGATGCACTTCGCGGGCGCAAACAGCCCGCCGTCCGAGAGGGTCAGAAAGGCGGAGGCAAGCTCTCTCATCGTAAAACCCTCCCGCATCCCGCCGAGGGCGAGTGCGAGCGTCTCATCCTCGGCATACACGGGCAGCGCCATCTCCCGCAGATATTGAGCACTCTTTTTGGGCGTTACGCTATTCATCACCTTGACGGCGGGGATGTTGAGGCTTCTTGCAAGCGCCTCTCTTGCGCTCACATAGCCCGCGCACTTCCCGTCGTAATTTTTGGGGGAGTACCCCCCGTAAGAGACGGGCTCGTCCAAAAGCGGCGTCGCGGGGGAGAGCAGCCCCTCTTCGAGGGCGGGCGCGTACACCCCCAAGGGCTTGATGAGGGAAGCGGGGCTCCTTCGTATCTCTCCCGCCGTCGTATGATAGGCGATGAGCGCATGCCCCTCATTCTCTGCCGCGATCAGCGTGCAGCCGCACTCGGCGGGATACGCTTCCATCTTCTCCTGCAGCGCGCGGTCGAAGTACGTCTCGACGACGAGCTTATCCTCCGAGTCAAGCTCGGGGAAGGTTTCCGAAAGCTCTTCAAACACGAGCCGCACATAGCCCGAAGTCTTATTTTCATGCGGCGTTTGGGGGAGGGGGGTCTCCTTCGCTTCCTTCGCCTCTTGCGCCGAAAGTACGCCCTGTTCTTCCATGAGGGAAAGCACCAGATCGCGCCGCTCTTTGCACGCTGCCCCGTCGCGGAAGGGGGAGTAGCGGTTGGGCGAGCGCACCAGAGCCGCCAGCATGGCGCTCTCGGCGGGCACAAGTTCGCCCGCGTCCTTCCCGAAGTAGTACTGCGCGGCGCTCCCCACCCCGAAAGCGCTGTGCCCGAAGTAGATGGAGTTGAGATAGAGCTCCAGAATTTGCTCCTTCGAGTAACTCTTTTCAAGCTCAAACGTCAGCTTCCATTCTTTGAGCTTGCGGCGGATGGTCTTCTCCCCCGAAAGATGGGTGTTCTTGATGAGCTGCTGCGAGATAGTCGAAGCCCCTTCGCGGAAGGAAAAGCTCGCGATATTTCTGAGCGCCGCCTTTCCGATGCGCAAAACGTCCAAGCCCCCGTGCGCATAAAAGCGCTTGTCCTCGACCGCCACAAACGCGGCGGGAAGATGCGGCGGCAGCGTCTCGAGCTCCGCATATTGCTTGGGCGAGGCGATCTTTTCGCCGTCTCCCGCCAGAAGCTGCACCTGCGCGCTCTCCGTGTGCAGTTTCTCGGGCTCGAGTTTCACGTTCGCCGTCGAAACAAGCGCAAACAGCACGAAGGCGGCAAGGGCGATAAGGAGCGCCGCTCCCGCAATGAGCATGATCTTCCCGAAAACTTTCATTGCCCGCAGTATGTGCTTTTTTGCAAAAAATTCGCACGCGGTCGGCGGCACGGGTTGAAAAACGGCGCATTTTGTGCTATAATCAGGTATCAGGAGGAAAAGGCGCATGGCAACACTCAAAGAACTTGTCGCAAACAGTTCCCGCATCGTCTTTTTCGGCGGCGCGGGCGTCTCAACGGAGAGCGGCATCCCCGACTTCCGTTCTCAGGACGGGCTCTACAACCAAAAGTATTCCGTCCCGCCCGAAACCATCTTGAGCGACACCTACTTCTATTCGCACACCGAAGAATTTTACCGCTTTTACCGCGATAAAATGCTCCCCTTGAACGCCGAGCCCAACGCGGCGCACAAAAAACTTGCCGAATGGGAGCAGGAGGGCAAACTCCTTGCCGTCGTCACGCAGAACATCGATGGCCTCCATCAGAAGGCGGGCTCCAAGCGCGTCTTCGAACTCCACGGCAGCATTTACCGCAATCACTGCCTTTCCTGCGGCAAGCGCTTTCCGGCGGAATATATCAAAGAAAGCGCGGGCATTCCCCGCTGCGGATGCGGCGGCATCATCAAGCCCGACGTCGTCCTCTACGGCGAACCGCTCGACGAGAATACCATCCTCGGCGCCGTCCGCGCCATTGCAGCCGCCGATCTTCTCATCGTGGCGGGCACGTCGCTCTCCGTCTATCCCGCCGCAAGTTTTTTGAACTATTTCCGCGGGGAGCACCTCGTGCTCATCAACCGCGACAAAACACCCTTAGACGACGAGTGCGAACTCGTTATCCACGAAAAAGTAGGGGAGGTCTTTTCCACGCTTTGAACTATCATATCGTCACATACGGCTGCCAGATGAACGTCCACGAATCGGAAAAGATCGCGGGCATCCTCCGCGAAAAGGGGTATTCGACCCCCGTCGAAAGCGAGGAAGAGGCAGATATCATCGTCTTCAACACCTGCTGCATCCGCGAAAACGCAGAAAACCACGCCTTCGGCAACATCGGCAACTTAAAAAAGCTCAAAAAGCGTAAAAAAGAGCTCATCGTCGCCGTGGGCGGCTGCATGGCGCAGGAGGAGGGCAAGGCGCAGCTTCTCAAAGAGAAGTTTCCTTTCATCGACATCATCTTCGGCACGCACAACGTCGCAGAGCTTAGTTCTCTCATCGATACCTTGCGCGAAAAGCGCAAAAAGCAGGTCTCCGTCCTTCCAGAACGTAAAGAGACGGAAGATCATATCACCCCCGTCCGCACGAGCTATCCCAACGCCTGGGTGAACATCACCTACGGCTGCAACAACTTCTGCACCTATTGCATCGTGCCCTATGTGAGGGGGCGGGAGCGTTCCCGCAGGGCAGAAGTCATCTTGGAAGAAGTCGAAAGCCTCGTTTCCGAGGGCTACAAAGAGATCACGCTCTTAGGGCAGAACGTCAATTCCTACAACAGCGACGGGCAGGGCGGAATGTCCTTCCCCGAGCTTTTGGACCGCTGCGCCCGGATCGAGGGCAAATTCCGCCTGCGCTTCATGACGTCGCACCCCAAAGATTTCACGAAAGAGCTCGCCCTCGTCATGCAGAAGCACGATAAGATCTGCAATTTGCTCCATCTTCCCGTGCAGGCGGGGAGCGACCGCATCCTCGCTCTCATGAACCGCCGCTACACGCGCGAAAAGTACATGAGCGAGATCAGGATGCTGCGCGAACTCATCCCGAACTGCGCCGTCACGACCGATCTCATCGTCGGCTTCCCGACGGAGACGGAGGAGGACTTCCTTCAGACGCTCTCCCTCGTCAAAGAGGCGGACTTTTCCTCCGCCTTCACCTTCGTCTACTCCCCCCGCACGGGCACCAAGGCGGCTCAGATGGAGGGACGCATCCCCGAAGAAGTCTCCAAAGAGCGCATCATGCGCCTTGTCGACGCCGTCAACGAAAACACGCGGCTCAAATCGCTCGAATATGTGGGCAAAGTCACGGAAATTCTGTGCGAGGACTACGACGAAAAGAAGGGGCTCTATCTCGGAAGAAACGAATCGGGCCGCATGGGCTACTTTGCAAGCGATAAGAACGTCATCGGCGAGTTTGTGGATTTGCGCGTGGAACGCGCCAACGGCATATCACTATTCGGTACTTTGGTTTGAAAAAAATCGTCGCAATACGGTGCCGCGCGCCTTCATTTTTTAACTTGATATACTCAGGAGGACATCTATGGCTCTCTCTCCCATGATGGAGCACTATCTCAAAGTCAAAGAGCAGTACAAAGACTGCGTCATTTTCTATCGTCTCGGCGACTTTTACGAGATGTTCTTCGACGACGCCGTGCGCGTCTCTAAGCTCCTCGATCTCACGCTCACGGGGCGGGACTGCGGGCTCGAAGAGCGCGCGCCCATGTGCGGCGTTCCCTATCACGCGGCGGAAACATACATCTCCAAGCTCGTCTCTCTGGGCGAGAAGGTCGCGATCTGCGAACAGCTCTCCGACCCCAAGGAAGCGGGCCGCGGCATGGTGGAGCGAGACGTCATCCGCGTCGTCTCGGCGGGCACGCTCATCGAAGACGGCCTTCTGGATGAGCGCAAGAACAACTACATCGCCTGTGCCGTCAAGCGTTCGGGGCAGTACGCCCTCGCGTGGGCAGACATCACGACGGGCGAATTCTGTGCTTCCTGCGAAGAGGACAAAGAGGCGCTTTTGTCGCACCTTGTCAATCTCTCCGTCGCCGAGATCATCTGCAACGACGAACTTCTCCTCGACGTCAAGGAGAGCGAAGAAGTCGAGCGCCATCTCCTGCCCGCCTTTTCCTGCTATCTCCCGTGGGCATTTGCGGCCGCTTCTGCCGAAAAGAACCTCAAAGAGCAGCTCCATGCGGCGTCTTTGGAAGCGTTGGGGCTCGACGCAAAGCCCATTGCCGCCATTGCGGCGGGCGCGCTCCTCGAGTACCTGCGCGAAACGCAGAAGCACGCCCTTTCCAACATCAACCGCCTGACCCTTTCCGAGAGCGCGGGCTATATGACGCTCGATCCCGTCGCCGTCCGCAATTTGGAGATCTTAAAAAACAACGCCGAGGGCAAGCGCTACGGCTCGCTTTTATGGCTCCTCGATAAGACGCGCACGGGCATGGGCGCCAGGAAGCTCGCTTCCATGCTCATCACGCCGCTTCTCGATAAGGAGAAGATCGACCGCCGCCTCGACGCCGTCGAAGAGCTTGCCTCTGCCACCGTCGTCCGCATGGGCATCTCCGATCTGTTGGGCGGCATGCGCGATATCGAACGCCTCGCGGGCCGCATCTCCAACGGCAATCTGCAGCCGCAGGACTGCATCTCGCTCTCCCGTTCGCTTGCCGCCATCCCTTCCTTAAAGATGCAGCTGACGGGCTTTTCCTCCGGACTGCTCCGCGCCATCGCCTCCGACCTTGCCGATACGCGCGAAATTTGCGCTCTTTTAGACAGCGCCATTTCCGAGACGGCGACGACGCGCAAAGAGGGGAACTTCATCCGCCGCGGCTACAACAAAACGCTCGATTCCCTCCGCGACGTCAGGTCGGAGAGCCGCACCCTCATCGCCGAACTCGAAGCGCGCGAGCGCGAACGCACGGGCATCCGCACTTTGAAAGTGGGCTTCAACCGCGTGTTCGGCTACTATATCGAGGTGAGCAACTCCTTCAAGGAGAAAGTCCCGTATTCCTATGTGCGCCGCCAGACGCTCACGAATGGCGAACGCTACACGACGGAAGAACTCAAAGAGCTCGAAAGCAAGATTTTGGGCAGCGACGAGCGCTCCCGCCGCCTCGAAGAGGAGCTCTTCGACGAAATCTTGTCCATCCTCTCCCAAAATATCCCCGTCTTCCAGCAGCTCGCCTCTGCCGTCGCGCAGCTCGACTGCTTCCTCGCCTTCGCCGTCGTTGCGAAGGAAAATAAGTACTGCCGCCCCGAGATCGCCGAGGACGGCGCGCTTGAGATCGAGGACGGCCGCCATCCCGTCGTCGAAGCGCTCTCCAAAGACCGCTTTGTGCCAAACGACTGTCTCTTGGACGGCGATCAGAACCGCACGATGGTCATCACGGGTCCCAACATGGCGGGCAAGAGCACCTATCTCCGCCAGACGGCGCTCATCGCGCTCATGGCGCACATCGGCTGTTTCGTGCCCGCCAAGCGGGCGCGCGTGCCGCTCATCGACCGCATCTTCACCCGCATCGGCGCGAGCGACAATTTGATTTTAGACCGCTCCACCTTCATGGTGGAAATGACGGAAGTCGCCAACATTTTGCGCAATGCCACTTCCCGCTCCCTTCTCATCCTCGACGAAGTGGGGCGCGGCACGAGCACTTACGACGGCCTCTCCATCGCGTGGGCGGTCATCGAATATCTCAACGAAAAGATCCGCGCAAAGACGCTCTTTGCAACGCACTATCACGAACTCACCGAGCTCGAAGGGCGGCTCGAAGGCGTCAAGAACTATAAAATAAACGCCCGCGAAGTCAACGGCTCCATCGTCTTTTTGCGCAAGATCGTGCGGGGCGGGGCGTCGCG
>URMI01000069.1 GCA_900548845.1 uncultured Clostridia bacterium
ATCTACACCGCCGCCCATAATTTTTTGCCCCTCATTTTCTCTCTCCTTCTTCAAACATTCTTTCATCCGTTCTCCGCGATGAACGCCGCGATCGCCGCAAAGTCGGCTTCTCCCGCCGCCGCGGTATAGGTCACGCCGTCACAGCGAAGCACCGCCGAGCCGTCCTCATACACAAAGACCGACCGATAGCCGTCGGGGAAACCCGTCGCCGCCGTAGAATCGAGTCCGGGCAGCGGATCGCCCTCTTCGGGATAGAAGAGCATGATGATAAAAGTTGCGTCGTCTGCTTTGGCCAAAAGTTTCTCCCAAAGTGCCTCCGCTTCCGCCTCGTCAAGCGCCTCAAAGGGCACGTCTTTGACGAAGGCGATCGCTTCATCCACGAGCGCCGTCTCTTCCGACCGCCTGAGGAGTGCCCTCTGCGCGCCTTCCTCGTCCGGACAGGAAAGATACGCCTGCTCGATCTTATCAAACGTTCCCGCCTTACACCCCGTTAAAGCACCCGCAAAGCACAATACCGCGGTCAACACCGCCGCCCATACCTTTTTGTGTTTCATCTTTTCCCTCCTTATTGCCGATTTGGCAAATAAATTATAACACATTTTTGTCTTTTCGTCAACCCCCCCTCCCCAAAAAATTGCCCGCAGCAAGGGCGGCGATTTGCTTGCCATTGACTTTTGTTCGTGCTATAATAATAGTGGCGGACGAGGGGACTTTTTCTCCCGAGCGGGCTATGCCCGTTCCGCGGCCCGTACCGCCCAAATTACAGGAAACAATTTACTCGGAGGTCATTATGACGCAAGGTTACACCGAAAATCAGAAGGTACTTGACTTTGTGAAGGACAGCGCCGAGCTCGCTCAGCCCGATAAGATCGTCTGGATCGACGGCAGCGAAGCTCAGATCGACGCCCTTCGCGAAGAAGCTTGCAGCACGGGCGAAATGCTCCGCCTCAACCAGGAGAAGCTCCCCGGCTGCTACTACCACCGCACGGCGGAAAACGACGTCGCCCGCGTCGAAGCGCGCACGTTCATCTGCTGCCGCGACGAAAAGGACGCAGGCCCCACCAACTATTGGATGGACCCCAAGGAAGCTTATCCCATGCTCCGCGAGATCGCGCGCGGCAAGATGAAGGGCAGAACGATGTACGTCATCCCCTATTCGATGGGCGTCGTCGGCTCCCCCTTCTCCCGCATCGGCATCGAGGTCACCGACTCCATCTACGTCGTCCTCAATATGTGCATCATGACGCGTGTCGGCCTCAACTGCCTGGAAGCACTCGGCAAGGACGGCGACTTTGTCAAGGGCTTCCACGCAAAGTGTGATATCGACCCCGAGAAGCGCTATATCATGCACTTCCCCGAAGACGATACCATCATCTCCGTCAACTCGGGTTACGGCGGCAACGTGCTCCTCGGCAAGAAGTGCTTCGCGCTCCGCATCGCATCCTATCTCGGCAGACAGGAAGGCTGGATGGCAGAGCACATGCTCATTTTGGGCGTCACCTATCCCGACGGCACCAAGAAGTATGTGGCGGCTGCATTCCCCTCCGCCTGCGGCAAGACCAACCTTGCCATGCTCATCCCCCCCAAGCACTATCAGGAGCTCGGCTATAAGGTCGAGACGGTGGGCGACGACATCGCCTGGATCCGCGTGGGCGAGGACGGAAGACTGTGGGCGGTCAACCCCGAGAACGGCTTCTTCGGCGTCGCTCCCGGCACCAACGACCACTCCAACCCCAACGCGCTCGCCGCGACGAGAAAGGGCACCATCTTCACCAACGTCGCCCTCGACCCTTCCGACAACACCGTGTGGTGGGAAGGCCTTACAAAGCCCGCTCCCGCGCACCTCATCGACTGGCTGGGCCATGACTGGACGCCCGACAGCGGCGTGAAGGCGGCGCATCCCAACTCCCGCTTCACCGCTCCCGCCGTCAACTGCCCCTGCATCTCGCCCGAGTTCAATTCCAAGACGGGTGTGCCCCTCGACGCCATCATCTTCGGCGGCCGCAGGGCAACGACGACCCCCCTCGTCTATCAGTCCCGCGATTGGGATCACGGCGTGTTCGTCGGCTCCATCATGAGCTCCGAAACGACCGCTGCCGCAACGGGCGCCGTCGGCGTGCTCCGCCACGACCCCATGGCGATGAAGCCCTTCTGCGGCTACCACATGGGCGATTACTTCGCACATTGGATCGAGATGGGCAAGAAGGTCAAAAACCCGCCCAAGATCTTCAACGTCAACTGGTTCCGTCAGGACGAGAACGGCGAGTTACTCTGGCCCGGCTTCGGCGACAATATGCGCGTGCTCGACTGGATCTTGAAGCGCTGCGACAACAAGATCGAGGCGCAGGAGACCGCGATCGGCTATGTGCCTTACGCGAAGGACATCGACATCGAAGGCCTCGACTACTCCGTCGAAACGCTCGAGCGCATCCTCTACGTCGATAAGGCGCGCTGGAGCAAGGAAGCGGACGAGATCGCCGAGTTCTACAAGCAGTTCGGCGACAAGCTGCCCAAGGAGCTTTCCGAAAACCTCGCGACCCTCAAAAAGAACTGCGAAGCGTAAACCTTCCAACAAAAAAGGAGATGCCACCCGGCATCTCCTTTTTCTATTCCTTATTTTGACCTCTTCTTCGGGGGTGAGAAAGCGCTTTCTTAATTTGTCAAATTCCACAATTTAGCCTCCTCTTCGGGGAGGTGTCACGCTGTCCAACATTCATGTTGGCAGCGTGACGGAGGGAGTAAAAGGTCTCTACCGCGCGAGACGGTGGCGCGCTGCCCGAAGGCTTGCCGAGGCGGCAAGCCAGAGGGGTTGTTAAGCCCGCAACCGTCAAACCCCCCGCAAAATGCGCCCATAAGTAGACAAACCCCGCCCGCTGTGCTATAATAAAACAAATTCTTCATAAGGAGCACACGATGACGGAAGACGAAAAGATCGCACAATATTTTGCCTTTTTATTGGAGCGCGGCTTTTTGTTCGAGCGCGACTATTCGAAGGGCACCGATTCCACCTGCACGCAGATCTACCGCTTTAAAAAGGACGCGGGCAACTACCTCGAATACCGCGTGCTCTCCCAAAAAGAGCGCGCCCTGCTCGTCTGCGTCAGAGGGGAAAAGAAGTTCCCCTCGCCCGAAAGAAAATACCCCGCCTTTGCGCGCGCATGGAAACTAAAACACCTCTTTTCCCCTTCCGACGTCTGGGAATACACCGCCGCCCTCTTAAAACACGAACTTGAAACGACGGGCACCGCCTTCGGCATTGTACTTTGAATTTTACGGCATGAAAACGCCGCGCTCCACTTCGGAGCGCGGCGCGTTTTCTGTTCGGGTTACGCTTCGGGCGCCGCATGATCTTCCGCAGCATTCCCTTGGGCGGCAGGACTTTCCCCCGCCTGTCCGGCTTCGCCGATCTTCTTGGGCGCAAGGAGCTCGGGCATCTCCAGCCCCGCCATGCGGTAAAGATCTTCAAGGGGCGGCAGGCTCTTCAAAAGCCCGCTCAAAAAGCCTGCGGTCGCCGTCTTTCCGTCCGAAGAGGCGCCGTTGTCCCACACGGTGACCTTGTCGATCTTGACGCCCGCGATCGCCTTGACCTGCTCGGCGACGATGGCTTCGAGCTTATCGGCAATGAGAAGGCGCACCGCTTCGTCGGAAGAGCCCGCGCTTTTGACGAGCGCATCCATACCTTCCGCCTGCTTGGTGAGCTTTTCCATGATACCGCGCGCCTCGGCGCTCATCTTCGAATAGATGGCGTCCGCTTCGCCCTGCGCCTTGCGCCTGATTTGTTCGGCGACGGCTTCCGCCTCGATCTCCAACTTGCGCTTTTCGATATCGGCGGCGACGATGACGTCCGCTTCCTTCGTTGCCTTCTCGCGCGAAGCACGCGAAACTTCCGCCTTCTCCTGCGCGGCATAGCTCTCTTCGAGCGCCTGCGCTTCCTTCACCTTTTCGGCGGTGACGGCAAGGCGGCTCGCCTCCGCTTCCTTTTCGCGCAGGAGCGCGCGGGAGAGCGCGATATCCGCCTTCGCCTTGTTTTCGCCGTCGATGGCAGCAGATTCCGCTTCCGCCACGCGGATGCGCTGTTCCATCCGCGCGTTCGCTTCGCCGATGGAACCCTTCTTGTCCTCTTCGGCGACGCTGATCTTCGCGTCGTTGATGGCCTTCGCGGCGGCTTCCTTGCCGAGCGCGATGATATAGCCCGATTCGTCGGTGATATCCGTCACGTTGACGTTGATGAGCCTGAGTCCCACCTTTTTGAGCTCTCCCTCGACGTTGCGGGAGATGGCTTCGAGGAATTTATCTCTATCGGCGTTGATCTCCTCGATATTCATCGTCGCGATGACGAGACGCAGCTGACCGAAGATGATGTCGCGCGCCAAATCTGAAATTTGCTGCAGAGAGAGCATCCTCAGGCGCTCCGCGGCGTTCTGCATGATGCCGGGATCGGTGGAAACGCCCACCGTGAAGATGCTGGGAACGTCGATGCGGATGTTCTGCTTGGAAAGCGCGCTTTTAAGGTCCACGGAGATCGCAAGCGGCGTCAAGTCCATGAAGGTGTACTTCTGGAAGAAGGGCATCACAAAGGACGCGCCGCCGTGCACGCACTTGGCAGAGCGGTAAGTGCCGTCGGGATTGGGGCTTATTTTACCGTAGATGATGAGGATCTTGTCGGGCGGGCAGGTCTTGTAGCGCACCGCGACGGTGAGCAGGATCATGAAGGCGATGAGTACCACGATCACGATAACGGCAATAATTGCAGGGGGCATATTTTTCTCTCCTTATCTTGATTTTTTACTTTAATTTAGCCTCCCTCGGGGTCCCCAAAAAAAGACGAAGTATTTTTTTGGGGGTGGGTTTGAGGGGCGAGCAAATGCTTTCTTGTCTTTCAGAGCTCCCGCAAACTCGCTTCGGCGAGTTTTGCGAAAAAATCTTCACTTCCGCTTCACGACGGCGAAATCTTCTTTATACGACACGATCTCCACTTCGACGTCGACGGGGATGCGCTCCTCTTCGTCGGTGACGGCGTCGATCTCCATGTATCTTCCCTGTGCGGTGAGCGTGACCTTGCCCCTTCCCGTCCGCGCAGGCGGAACGGAGACATACACGGTCGCCGTCAGACCTTCGAGCTTTTCTTTGACGACGTTGCCCGAGCACTGCAGCCTGGCGACGCCGCGCATCGCAAACCCGACGGCAACGAGCGCCGCCGCCCCCGTCGCAACGGCGATGAGGATGGGCGCCCAGATGTTGCCGGGCAGATAGCTCGCCGCGGCGAACCCGCACCAGCCGCCGAGGGCAAAGAACGCCGTGATGCCCTTGACGGTGAAGAAAGAGAGCCCGCCGTCCGTATCCATATCGCCGTCGAAATCGGTGAAGTCGCTGTCGCCGCCCCCTCCGAACGAGACGATGAGCAGCACGATCTGCACGACGAGCGCCACGCTCGCCGCAACGGCGATCCAGAAAAAGACGTGTTCGATGGCAGTGAGCTGTTTGAGCCAGTCCATAATGACCTCCTTAAATGAAGCGCACGGGAACGCCGCGCTTTTTGGCATAATTGACGGTATAGGCGGTGCCGCCCGTCTCCTTCTCGCAGTGGGCGAGCACGAGATCGGCGCAGTCCACCATGTATCGGTCGCGCGCGAGGAAACACCCCGAACAGTAGGCGGGGAAGATCACCGTCTTCCTGTCGCACGCCTGCAAAAGTTCCATGTAGTGCTGTTTTTTCGCTTCCGACGAGCTGTTTTCATGCCCTTCGTAGGGGATGCACGCTTCGAGATAGAGCTTCTTCTTTGGTTTGAGGGCGACGAGGAGCTTCAGAGCGAGCAGGTCGAACCCCTGCGCCATGCCGCAAAGATAGGCGGTGTACCCTTCGCAGATGAGGCTTTCGAGCTCATACGCGAGCGCGTCCTCGTCGAAATTTTCCAGCGCCCGGTGCCCGGTGAGGGCGACGACTTTCTCTCTTCCGCTCATAGGGGCGCGCTCCTTTCTTTGCCCCTGCCGCGCGGATACTTCTCGGGCGTGGGCTTTATTTTTCTGACGGCGAGGATGGTCCGCTCCCCCATCCCGCCCGGAAGGGAATAGGAGTACGCCTTCACCTGCCCGCCGCCGAGAAGAGATAGCGCGCGCCCCGCTTCCGCAAGTTCTTCCTCCGCGCCCGAGCCCTTGTAGGCAAGGAAAGATCGGAAGAGCACACGTCTGAACT